>JBARZF010000778.1:0-10796 GCA_049649675.1 Rivularia sp. (in: cyanobacteria)
AACAAAATTATCCGCTCTTTTGATTAAATTTATTTAATCAAATGTTTTTCTCGCTGTTCCCTGCTCCCTATTCCCTGTTCCCTTTTTTGAACGTTTTTTTAGCATACTAAGTGCGGAAGAGCCATAATTAATAACTAATTTCATTAGTAATAAATGGCTTAAACAAAAGCACGTTTTAGCAATTTATGTTGACAGTAATTAACTATACAGGTTAAAAATGAGGGGATTAGGTAAACAATATTTTGAAGTCAAACGAAGGTTTTTGAAGTTATCGATTGCATTGCAAAAGCAGCATAAATTGGTAATAAATATCTTAAAAAAACCCGTGCGAGCGACTCGAACGTATATATATTTTTTGTGTGTGCTACCTAAGAAGTGTAATTAAATAATTCAAATAAATAGGCTTTTGTTCAGTTCTGTTTGTGATTACCAGGGTAAATATACATCAAGGTCAGAATTGTTATGGATTACAGAACTTTACCTGTTGAAAAGTATAAATTAGATTTAAGATCCGCAAGAGGTACTAGATTACAAAGAGGATTATTAGTAAGATTGCTACGAGTAGCAACTCTAATATTATTTGATATTATTGCTCTTAATTTAGCTTGGAATATAGCATTATTTTCTGGAACGAATATAGAATCCCCTTGGACGCAGAACAAATATTTTATCCTATTAATTTTGCTTGTGGGAATTGGCGCGATCGCAAACAAGGGATTGTACAATTCTGGGTTGAATCGACGTAATTACTTAAGTTTGATTAATGCAGCATCTTTATCAAATATTTTTCTTCTGATAATTGCTTTTCTCTACGAACCGGATAGCTATTTGTCGCGTTCAAGTTTTGTCTTATTCTGGTTCTGTTCGGTAGTATTTATATGTTTTGGTCGGTTTGTTTTCGATATATCAACTAAAGTACTTCGTCATAAAGGAGTAATCCGTCATTCGGCTTTTTTGATTGTGGAGAAATCAGAGCAAGAGAAATATAGCAAAATTCTCAAAAAACAAGATTGCTACAAAGTGCAAGGTGTTGCTGATGCTAGCTGTCTGGATTTAAGCAACCGTGAAGCAACTTTTAGATATTTACATCAACAAGGAATAGAAGAAGCTTTCGTAAGTTGGAGTGCAATCAAAAATCGACTGTATGTTTGCTGGAATTTTCAAACTGCTGGAGTAATTTTAAGAATATTGCCTAGTTTGAGTGAAGTTAGCCATCCAAAATCACAGATGACAATGGTTGGACAAGTTCCCTGTATGACTATCCCAGCACCAATCATTGCAGGTAGTGATTTCTGGTTAAAGCGGTGTTTTGACCTTTGTTGTGCATCTGTCTTACTATTTTTCCTATCTCCGATTTACCTCGCGATCGCAATTTCCATCAAGCTCGATTCTCCGGGGGCTGTATTCTTTAGGCAGAAGCGAGTGGGTTTACATGGTAAGTATTTTCACATTTGGAAATTCCGCACGATGGTAAGTGATGCAGAAACTTTGCAAGCATCTTTAGAGGCGAAAAATGAAATCAAGGATGGGGTGCTTTTTAAGATGAAAAATGACCCTCGTATTACTAAAATTGGTAAGTTTTTGCGGGCTTATAGTTTGGACGAACTACCCCAAATATTTAATGTTTTATTTGGAGAAATGAGTTTAGTAGGGCCTCGCCCTCTTCCTATTAGGGATGTAGATAAATTTGAGAAAAAACATTTTATTCGTCAAGAAGTTTTACCGGGTATTACGGGATTGTGGCAAGTTTCCGGTCGTTCTGATATAGAAAACTTTGAGGAAGGCGTAAAACTCGATATGAGCTATATCGAAAATTGGTCGCTGTGGCTAGATTTGCAAATACTGTTGTCAACTGTAAGGGTTGTCATCCAAAAAAGCGGTGCTTATTAAAGAGTAGGGAGTAGAAGATGGGAAAAGAAGAAAGAATAGTCAATAGTATTAGTCTTTTAGTTGTCTTTTAGATGAAAAAATTAGTCTCAAAGGCACTGAACGAAGAATTATAATAACTATAGATACAAAGAGAAATTATTCCAAGCCTGTTGCCCGTTCCCTACTCCCTACTCCCTACTTCCTTATTTTTAACCATACTTCCTGAGAAATAACTAGATTTACCTAAATTATTCCTGACGAAAGATTTATTTAGAAACCTTAAAGTGCAAAATAATTATTACAAGGTACGAGTAATTAAACAATACTTCTTACTCGATAACTGCCGATTGCTATAGAAAAATAAACTTTTAGCTAAAAGCAGTAAGAGCAGAGTATGTTTATTCCCTAAACCTAGTTCTATACTTTTTAGGTTTTAAACAAAAACATGGCAAAGCCCATTGAATTTAAGCTCTTTGCTCCTTATAACAAAGAAGCAGCTTTACTTGGTTCCTTTTTAGACTGGGAATCAATTGATATGGAAAAAGGCGAAGATGGCTATTTCCGCGTCAAAGTTGATTTAGAAGACGGTGTTTATAAATATAAATTTAAAGTCCGCTCAAAGTCTTGGTTTTTTGAAAAAGATGAATGGGTAGACGTAACTGACCCTTATGCAACTAATATTGATGCATTGGGTGGCTATGAAAATGCAGTTGTCCGCATTAAAGATGGGCAAAGAATTGTCGATACCTATGTTTGGCATCATGACGATAAATCTCTGCCTCCAGATAATGAATTAGTTATTTACGAATTACACGTTGCTGACTTTTCTGGTGGAGAAGATGATAAGTATGTACGTGGAAAATATCAACACGTTATTGAAAAGCTAGATTATTTGGCAGAATTAGGAATTAACGCCATTGAGTTAATGCCAATTAAAGAATATCCCGGCGATTATAGTTGGGGATATAACCCCCGTCATTTCTTCGCAACTGAAACCAGCTATGGTGAAACTGCGGATTTAAAAAAGTTAATCGATGAATGTCATGGTAAGGGAATTCGTGTATTGATGGATGGTATTTTTAACCATTCAGAATCATCATCTCCCTTAACACAAATCGACCACGATTACTGGTATCACCACGAACCTCGCGACCCCGATAATAACTGGGGACCAGAATTTAATTACGAAAAATATGATGATAATTTAGATACTTATCCAGCGCGAAAATTTATCGGCGATACCATACGTTTCTGGATTGAGGAGTATCATATTGATGGCATTCGTTACGATGCAGCAAGGCAGATTGCTAACTATGATTTCATGCATTGGATAGTAAATGAAACCAAAAAAACGGCTGGAGAAAAGCCTTTTTACAATATTGCCGAACATATTCCTGAAACTACCAGCATTACTAATTCTGATGGTCCAATGGATGCTTGCTGGCATGATAGTTTTTATCATTGCATAAAAGAACACGTTGCCGGTGAAAAATTTGATTTAGAACAACTTAAAGATGTCATAGATCCCAAGCGTCAAGGCTTCATGGGCATCACAAACGTTGTTAATTATCTCACCAACCACGACCATAATCGAATTATGGTGGAATTAGGCGATCGCAAAATTTTAGACGAAGAAGCGTTTCGTCGGTTAAAGTTTGCCGCAGCTATTTTAATGACAGCAGTAGGTGTACCAATGCTGTGGATGGGACAAGAATTTGGCGAATACAAACCCCAGACTCAAGAATCATCCAAAATAGAATGGGGATTGTTAGAAAATGACCAAAATCGCGGATTGTTTGAATATTACAAAGGTTTAATTAACCTGCGTAAAAACAATCATGCTTTGTATACAGAAAATATTGAATTTATCCACGAAAATCCTGAAGGTAAAGTATTAGCATATACTCGTTGGAACGATGAAGGTTCCCGCATTGTAGTTGTAGCTAACTTCTCCGAAAACTTCTTAGCTGGTTATCAAGTTGATAATTTCCCTGCTACGGGTAAATGGCACGAATGGACGGCTAATTATGATGTAGAAGCTGGCGATAACGGTATTATGACCGATTTAGGACCTTTTGAGGCAAAAGTGTTTGTTTGGGGTTAATTCCATCGAATAAGTTACTTTTCTTGCTTTAAAATTAAAAATTATACTTTTTCATAAACCCGGTTTTTCTAAAAAACCGGGTTTATTAATTTGTCACGGATTAAGTTCTATCTTTTTCAAAATCCGAAATACATTACTGTCAAGCTGTATAAAAAAATATAACGCATGAAGGCTAAAGAATCAACTTTCAAAATTTGCTTTTATAGCCTAGCTATTTGTAGCTGACGCTTCCCTATTGCAGTCATCGTAAATATCGTTTGTCAATTTTTAATATATTAATCAAAAACATATGAATAATTCAATACAAACAATAACTGAAGCAGAAGAAAAGTTTGACGAACAAGTATGGTTTTTACAAGAAATAGTAGAAAACTTAGAAGATGGTATTTTAATATTAACTGAAACTGGTGAATTAGTTCATTGCAATGTCAGTGCCATTGATATTTGCAGTCAAATTAATCAATTTAGTTTAAATCTAAATACCGTACCATCTGTGATTTATAATACTTGTAAATTATTGATAAAAAATAATTTTGATTGTGACAATCTAACTATACAGTCAGAAGATATTGTTATTAATCAGTCACTTATTTTTCGTTTAAGAGTAAGACGATTCAATTTAGAATTATCAGAGCAATCTTATTTGTTAGTAACAATTGAGAATCGGTACCAATCCTTGAAAAATGTAGCTTTATCCGAAGCTTATAAATACCATCTAACTCAGCGTGAAGCGGAAATATGGAGTCTCTATCGAGCCGCATTTAGCTATAAACAGATTGCAGAGCGGCTTTTTATTACCGTCAATACAGTTAAAAAGCACATTAAAAATATTCGTGCTAAACAGCAAAAGTTTTGTTCTATTTAAAAGGGGAGGGGGTAGAGAGGGAAAGGGGATAAACGAATAACTTTCTCCCCCATTACCCCATTACTCCATCACCACATCAACCCATCTCCGCCCCTCCCTACTTCCTCAACTCCATAATCTAAAACGCACGGTAAAAGTAATAATGACTATTAAACCTACCGCAAGCAAAAATCAAATTAGCTTAAAAAATCAATTGCTTAAAATAAATACTTATGAATATTTGCTTTTTCATAAGTTAAATAAAATAATTATTCCACTCCCCCGGTGAATCCGGGGGAAACATTTTTTTCATTCGATAAATAATTACGTTTTGTTTAAGTTTAATCTATCGAGAATTAGGCTTTTTTTGCAAGTCAATTAATGTGTTATGGATCTGCTTTTTCAAGCTGTCATCATTTCGTAGTTTCAACGTAATATTGTTAAACCGTTGAATGCTCAGCCCGCTATCTTTAACAATTACCTGAGAGCGCTGACAGTATTTTTTAGCAATATCTTTTGCTTTTCTAGGCAAAGAATTTATAGTTTGCGGTTTGTTGCAGACAATCTCAGGTACGTCGTTGCCCCCGGAAATCTTTTTGATTTCGTCAAATGCTTGAAGCCGACTTTGCTCTATTGTTAATAAAGCTTTAGAATATTTAATTATTTCATTATTATCAACTGATGAAGCAGTTTGAGCATCAACTTTTGCGCTCGAAACTATACTGCTAGCGAAAAAACCGACAGCAGCTAAAGAACCTATGAAAAAAGACTTATAAAGCATTCGAGCGACGTTAGTTTCCTTGGAAGAATGAGTAATTCTCTTCATATGCTGTGTGATAATTAATTACAGTAAGAAGATGTTAATCACTTTGAATTGTTTGAAGCAGTAGATGTTCCCTTGAAAAATCGAAAATATCAAAGAAATATCCAACAAATATATTCATTGTCGGCTTTTTTGGCACATTTGACACAGTTCTATAACTTTAGTTTGGAGTGTTATAGTTTGTGCAGCTCCAAGTTTAAGATTAACTTCTAATTCAAGCAATATTGGTAAACAGGATATTAATTGCTGCACCGAAAGAAACTGAACTTCTTGCTGTAAATATTTGATGCGAAAATGATTGCGAACTTCAGCAGCTTGAGCTATAGCTTGTGCAGAACGTTCGCCAGTTTCCATCATTATTTTAACCCACAACCAAGTGCGAAATTGACCGATGAGAGTAGCAACTATTCGCAAAGAAGGTTCGTAAGCATCGATTAAATCCGCAACTACACTTAATGCTTTTGCTGTGTCTCCCATTCTAATAGCACCAGCTAATTGTAGGCTATTTTGAGTTGAATTCTGAACTAATTGAGCGGCGGTATCAACATCTAATGGTCGATCGCTATCGAGTAAGTAAAGCTGCAATTTACCTAGTTCATTATAAAGTAATCGAGTATCGTTACCCACAGCCTCAACTAAAAATTCCGCGCATTTAGGAGTTAATTTCATTCCTAAAGATTTAGCCGTTTCATTTACAGATTTGAGGAGTAGATCGGTTTTCCAGGGCGAGATTAATCCAAATTCGCGAAATTGAGCAAATTTTTTCAACAATTTTGTTGATTTTAGTCTTTCATCTGGTTTATTAGGACTAGTAATTAGTAAATAAGAATTATCAGGGATTACGGATAAAGTACGCTGTAACTCAGATAACACATTATTGTCAGATAGAGTCGTGATATTAGCATTCATCAGCCATACCAAACGTCCACCAGCCCCGAAAGCTGGTGTCATCGCTTGAGTTAAGGCTTCAATCGCAGCATTCTTGTAATCTGGGGGAAAAGTCGTGTAATTAAACGAAGTCCAATTCGCATCAAGAATTTCGTCGCGTAAATTGGCGATCGCCTTTTCCATCGCAAAATCATCTTCGCCCCAGTAGATGTGGATTGGCATGGTGGAGGAGGGTTTGGGGATGGGGGGATGGTGAATCCACGTGTCGAAAGCGGAGGTTCCCGCAGTACGAGGAAGTGGTGTTAGCGCAGCGAGGCGTTAGCCTTACCCGAAGGGGGAGATGGGGGGATGGGGAGACAAGGGGAGAAGGGGACAAGGGGACAAGGAGAAATTAAACCTTTAACAGACGTTACTTCTGACTCCTAACTCATAACTTTTAATTCTCAACTCTTAACTTCTCAAACTTTTGGTTAAATTGAGTGATTTTGCCTACAATTTATCCAATGAGCGCGGGAGAATATCAAGGTTGGACGATAATTATCAAACTTATATGAACCGAGTGGCGCGTATGACGCTACCGGAAGCTTACACTTCTGTGGTTCAACATCTGAAGGAATCTTCTAAATTTGTATTAAATCTAGAAAAAGAAAGAAAGGCTGTATCTTTCCCTGGATATACATTAATTACCCCGCCCCCTGGGGAAGAAGATTCTATAAATTCTGCTTTTTACTCAAAATTGCAGGATTATCAACAACAAATATTACAGTTACCGATCTCGTCGGATTTTATTATTCCGGTACCTCACGATAGCTTTCATTTGACTTTAGCCGATTTAATTTGGGACAGTGCCTATCGCGACGCATCAGAAACTAATCCGGATTTTGAAGCACAATTACAGTCATGCTTTAGCGATATTTTTCAACAGTATCAATTTTCTGCGATCGCCAACAATCCTCCAAGATGGCAAATGCTGGGATTAATGCTGATGCCAAGGGCTGTAGCGGTTTGTTTGGTACCGTTAGATAAAGATAGCTACGAGCAAATTGTTAACTTCCGTCGAGCAATTTATCAAAATCCAAAGCTAATGGCATTGGGAATTGAGCAACAGTACAATTTCACGGCACATATAACTCTAGGTTATTTCGGCGAGATTCCGCCCGATTTAAACCGCGACAATTTTGCCACCATGCTATCAGAGCTAAATCAAAAATGGACTGAAAATTTACCTACGCTAACAGTACATCGCGCCGAACTCCGTAAATTCGATGACATGACTCGTTTTTACCGAGAATCGGATTCCCCGGTTTTGGTTTTTGGTAGCTAGATAGGGGGAAGAGGGGAGGCAGGGGAAGCAGGGGAGGCAGGGGAGGCAGGGGAGGCAGGGGAGGCAGGGGAAGCAATTAATTTTATTTCTTAATTATTTATTTTCTCCCTCCGCTCCCTCTTACTCCCAACTCCCTACTTGATTAATTTGTTCGCCAAAAGATAATCTAGAAATGAAGGCACTTAATGGATAGCACTTCGTTAGAATAAGTAACCGAGTATTTCTTGTAAACTACCTACACCGCTTTATGAGTACCAAATGCGGAGTAGGCTTTGTCCCAGATTTCGCCACCAGTCGGAAACAAGCTGAGTTGTCCTTCCAACAAGCAAGCAATCCCCGGAACTTCGGGGTTGTTTACGGAAACCCCCAAAGCTGCAATGTTTAGCGCAGCATTAATATCAGCGTCATGCTCAAAACCACAATGCCCACACTTGAAAGACTTGTTAGAACGATCTTGTTTTACCTTTGATGGGGTGTACATGGTGACACCGCGAACAAGTCTGACTGGTATAGGCGGGTGGAACAAAAACAACGGTTACACCAGCGATATTTGCTTTGTAATCAACAAACATCCGCAATTGGTAAAAAGCCCAATTATTGGTTCTCCGGCGTTCAGTCTTGCTTCTAGATTTTTGCCACTGCGATTGCCTGATATTGGTCAAGTCTTCAAACGCCAAAGCAGAATTACTTGCGAGAGCATCTTGAACCAGTTGTTTCGAGATATTGTGATTCAACCAATGAAGGAACCTTTGTTCTCTCCCAGAGAGCCTTCTCAACAGTTTCCTAGAACTGCGAGTGCGTTTGGATTGAACATTAGCTCTGACCTTGCTGTATCGGTCACGAGTGTTTTGAATCTGTTTACCACTCCAAGAGTCGCCATTGGAGGTGGTCGCAATGTCGCGCCGACCAAGATCGACACCAATAACCTTGGGCGTTTTGCCCGTGGGGTTAGTAGGAAGGTCAACAAAAATATTGATGTAGTAGTCGCCGTGTTTGGTTTTATTCAAAGTTGCTGCTGTTGGGAATTGCCCTTTAAGCAATGCCAACTGGTAGTTACCAATCAACAACTTAAACTTTTTGCGACCACACATCAAAGTAACGCCCACAGTTTGCAATTCTTCCAAGTACTGAAAAGTCCGAGCATCCAAGTTAATAGATGTTGGTCTGAACTTGTGGACTTGTTTGACTGCTTTGGCGTTGCCAATCACGCGGCGAATAGCTTGACAAACGTGATTTGCCTTAATGCCCGTAGATGCGCGTACTGGCTTGTAAACCAAGTGGTGAAGCTTGGTGGTATTCCAGCATTTTTCACGCTTCGCAACTTCCAATATCTGATTGCAAGCATCAGCAAATCCCTCCAAGGTGCGGTCTATTTCAGAGCGCAACTCTATAGGGACTTGAATCTTGCATTTTACCGATATTGTTTGCATTTCATTCGCATCATAACTCATCCAATTATATCAGAAAACGCAATGCACAAACTAATATCCAACGAAATATTTGTTAATTGTTCAACTGTCCCCATCGCTGTTTGTGCTAAAGCACAAAAACACTCAAGGGACGTTTCACAATTAACCCTCCATTCCTCTCGCCACCAATCTGAGTACAGATTTGGTGGGAGTCTCCTGGAGGTTTAGATGAATATTCAACGTTGGATTGCAAGACGAGAACCAAATTGGCAACGCTTGGATTCCTTGTTGAGAAGAATAGAAAAAAAAGGTTTGAAGTCTCTCGAAGCAAAGGAAATCGGGGAATTAGCAAGTTTGTATCGTTCTGTGGTTGCAGATTTAGCACGCGCTCGTACTCAAAATTTAAGCAACCCTCTAGTACAAAATTTACATACTTTAAAAACTCGTGCCTATAAGCAAATTAATAAAGGTTCGCGACGGCAAGAATGTTTGGGAGTTGTAAAATTCTATCGTTGGGGTTTACCTGCAATAGTGCAGCAGACTTTTCCTTATATTGCTTTGGCTACTGGTTTATTTCTGTTAGGGGTGTTAATAGCTTGGTTGTATATTTGGCAAGATCCAACCTTTATGTCGCGAGTAGTACCATCAAGAATTATTTCCAAAGTTCGCGAAGATGGTGAATTGTGGACGAGTTCGATTGTAGGAATTGAGCCTCTGGTATGTTCTGGGATTACTATTAATAACTTGAAAGTATCTTTGGGTGCCGTTGCAGGTGGAATTACTGCCGGAGCATTCACTATTTATATAATGGTATTTAATGGCTTATTAATTGGTGCCGTTGCAACTTTAGTAGGTCAAAATAATTTAGCTTATCCTTTTTGGGCTTTCGTATTTCCACATGGTTCCTTAGAATTACCCGCTATTATTCTTGCTGGTGGTGCGGGATTATTAATTAGTAAATCTTTATTCTTTCCCGTAAAATATCGCCGTTTCGATGCGATAAAACTTCATGCCTCCCAAGCGATAAAATTGGTATTTGGTATTGTACCGATGTTAATTATTGCCGGTATTATAGAAGGTTTTTTCTCTTCCAACCCAACTATTCCCAACCCAATTAAATATTTCACAGGATTATGTTTGTTCGCGATTTTGGTAATGTATTTCAGCCGGAAATCAGTTAACAGTGAGCAGTGAGCAGTGAGCAGTTATCAATTAACAATTATCAATTATCAATGAATCCGGCGGTTGAAACCGCTTCTACACAGGCGAAACCTGCCTCCGCAGGTTATTAAATCCACGCAGGTGGATTTTGTTTATGTGTAGGCGCGGTTTCAACCGCCTGCCGATAACTGGTAACTGGTAACTGCTCACTGATAACTGCTCACTGATAACTGCTCACTGATAACTGCTAACTGCTAACTGCTAACTGCTAACTGCTAACTGATTCATGCCATTACCATTCCACCATCGACGTTGAAGACTTGCCCGGTAATATAGGCTGCTGCGGTGTCTGCGGCGAGGAAACGTACCATTCC
>JBARZF010000779.1:0-12396 GCA_049649675.1 Rivularia sp. (in: cyanobacteria)
TAACATTTCCATAACTGTACTAAAAATATTTTGCGGATATCCGGTAATACTTAAGACGGCACAGTTATTTTCAAAGTGGAAATTATTGGCTATTAAGAGTTGAGCAACTTCGGCACTATCGCAAATAACAACTCGATCGAAACTATATGCAGTAATATCGGGATTAATGTTAGCTGGTGTATTTTCCTGACGTGCAGAAGGCAACATATTTGCAATTGTGCCATTGATTTGCTGCCAACGATTTATCCAATTTTGAAATAAATCTTGATTAATTATAAAAGTTTCTGTCGCATCTGCTAAACGCTTTATTTGTATAGTACCTAAATAAAAAGATGTCATGCCTAAAACAACGCTGATGACAAATAAAGGAAATGAACTAACAGAAAGCGAATAGAAAATGCCTAAAATTAAAATTATAATGCCACTGATTTGAAGAAACTTAGCATTGCCTTTACGTACATTTCGTTTATTGTCTTGAGATTTACTTTGCAAAAAAGAATTTAACAATATAATTACGAATCCTATTACAACTGAATAACCATAAGTAGCAATTACGATTGGAGGAAATAAAAATAAGCATCCTATCCATTTCCATCCACTCATTTGATTATTTTTTTTAGATACACGCCTTTCTAAAGCGTAAAAAAACTGTTTCGGAGTATAATATAAGGTATTATTAGCGGAAATATCTGAAATTATCTTTTGAAAAAATGGATCGGTAAATTTATATTTAATGTCAGTACTTGTTGGTTCAAAAGCGAAAGTATGATTGCAATTTTTACATCTTCCTTGATTAGCAGTTCTTTCTTTTAAATTATTATCAACTCCACAGTTAACGCATTTCATTATTTTCTCCTTAAACTAAATATTTAACTAATTATTTGGTTGTGTAATAAAATATCATAATCTTCTCTTCTACGGATTAATTTATGGTTATGGTTATTATTATCTAATAAAACTTCCGCAGGGCGGGGGCGATGTAAGAAATGGGAAGACATCGCATAGCCGTAAGCGCCGACATCTAAAATAGCAATGATATCTCCAATTTCTAACTTCGGAAGCTGACAGTTTTTTCCTAAATAATCGCGGGAATAAGTAGTATTACCACACACATCTGTAAGATATGATTTTCCCGTTTTCCAACTAATAATTTCGCGGTAGCCTCCATGTACAGATGGTACTGATAAATTAGCAACGGTAGTATCAACGCCGATAATTTGTTTATCTTGCTGCCATTTAATAGAAACAACTTGAGCCAGAAGAGCCGCACAACCAGCAATTGCAGCCCTTCCAGGTTCGATAATTAAATCAATTTTTCTATCCAGCTTTAATAAAATATTCGTTATTTCTATACCAAAACTTTCCCAATTAAAAGCAACTCCATCATGACGATAAGGATATCCAAAACCGCCACCAAAATCTAAATATTGCCAATCTGGTAATAATTTCGCGGTTTCGATAACTTGATTTATGACTTCGGTAAAAGCTTTTGTGGCATTAGTACCCGTACCTCGATAAAAGTGTAAACCGCTAATTTTCAAATTTGCCTTTTTGGCAATTTCTACAGCTTCTATAAATTCATTTGGGCGTACACCAATACGACTATTCCCGGTGATTTCGGGTAAATTTAAACGCAATCCTAATTTTATTTCTTTTGTGGCGGGTTTGATTTTATTGTTAGTAGTGCGAGCATCTTGCTCGCTAGTGTTTACAAAGTCTTGTTCCCTTGGAGAGACATTAGCGGGCAAGTTAATATCTTTTCCTCCATCGAGCAAGATGCTCGCACTACAAATATTATTGTTATTATTTTGAGATTTATAAGCGTCGCAAAATAGCTGTAACTGATTAATACTATCTAAATTAAAAGTTGTAATTCCCCAATTTAATAACTGAGTCATTTCTTCAGCACTGAGATTGCTACCGCTATAAACAATATTTTCAGGAGAAAAACCAGCTTTTAGCGCTAAATAAACATCACCAGGAGTATTCGCATGAATTCCCCAACCGCAATCTTTGAAAATTTGCAGCAACGAAATATTGCCATTAGTAACGCTAGCAAAGTGGAATTTTGTATGTGCATAAGCAATTGATTTAGTTATGCGAGTGATTGTCTGACGTAAGATATCACCTTGATAAACGTATAAAGGGGAATCGTAAATTGAAAGGATTTCTGTTGCGATGTTATGGGGAATGGGGCATTGAGCATTGGGCATTGAAATTTAACCTCTCGATGAAGTTAGTTATTCACGAGGGCATTTTATACTAATACGGTGTAAAAGTTTACTTGTATTAATTAATTTGTAGGGGAGGCAAAATGGAGTGTAGATAATATCCCCCTTTATTGCCGTTGCGTTACGGCTTAAAGAAATGTGGTTGTTGATTGAAAGTTAAATAGCCGTAACGCACCATAATGTTGAAGAGAAAGCGGAAAACTTCATTTAAACAACCTTTAATCTTAGATGGTGCGTTACGGCTTCAACTACATATTTATTTTTCCTTCAATATATTTCGTGCCGTAACACACCCTACAAAAGATAGGTATCATTCAATACTTATTTAATTTGAATAAACAATTTAATTTTTCTATATAAAAAACGCAAATCTATACATATTACAGGTATGAATTCTGCACATATTATGAATATACTCTCTAATAAAATTATGTTCAAATATACTAAAAACCTTACCCATACTTGAATAAAAGGTTTTTTAAAACCTAGAATAAGTACTCATGTACTAAGTTTTAAAGCACTTCTTTTATCTCTAAAGATTGATTCACAGATTATTAAATAAAGTTTTAAGATGTTGCGTAATTAAGTTTTAATTATTGGCTTTATAAAATGGCAACAAAAATAGGAACTAATGAACGTAATCTTTTGCAAGGAACTCCTGAAAATGACACTCTAAAAGGTGGTGGAGGTAACGATATTCTAGCTGGCTACGATGGCGATGACATTATAGAAGGTGGTGACGCAATTGATAATATTTTTGGCGGTACAGGAGCAGACACGCTATTTGGTGGTAATGGCGATGACATAATCAAAGGCGGCGACGATAAAGATTTTATATATGGAGATTCAGGTGATGATATTCTTCGAGGTGGAAAAGGCTCTAATGTAATAGAAGGTGGTGATGGGGACGATATTATATATGGTTTAGGAGAACGGAAGAGTTTAGTTGCAAAGTTGCAAGATAGACTTTCGGAACAAACAGGAGGAGATATATCACCGTCTTTCAACGATCCTGAAGTTTTAACTGGAGGAGCAGGTAAAGATGCTTTCTTACTAGCCCCATCTACTAGAAATCCAGGTAAAGCTTTTGAGAGGGGACAGAAATATGCACAAATTACAGATTTCAATCCATCCGAAGGAGATGTCATAAGACTTCCAGGAAGTAGCTTCGATTATGACACTGTAAACTATGGCTTCGACGGCACCGCTATATTATATTTAGAAGATTCTACTGTTAATTTAGATTTCGGTTTAGATCCTATTTCTGTAAGCGGTAGTGGCTTGGCTTTTGATGTTCCAAATGGTTCAGCTTTGGTAGCGATTTTAGAAGATGTAAATATTACTCAACTAGACTCAGATGCTTATAGGTTTGATTAAGCTAATAGTTATTTGCAGCAAAAATTAGAGCTTATCTTAAGTTAAAGCATTTTTAATTTTTCAAGTTAATCATAATAAGTACTGAAGAGCCATCATTTATAACTTGTATCATTTCTTATTAGAACGTTATGACACCAGAATAGTTAATAATTTTTGCATCAGTAGTTAGTAAAAGATACTGCAAAATTCTAGATGTAGCTACAATCATTTGGTCAAAAGGATCGCTATGAAATCCGCTTAACTGTGTTGAATCAACTACTATCGGAATCAAATCTAATAGCTGTACTCCCGGATAAGTTAAAGTTTCTTCCAACCATTCACTAAGCGAACAAGAAAAATTTTGCCGATATTTTCTACTCTTCTAAAGCGACGGGTTATGTTGGGTTATCGTAATGTATTACTTTGCCTTCTAAAGGATAAACATTGTTTTTGACTTTAGATTCCGACGGTGATTGTTGTTTGGGAATAGAAGCTTTAAGAATGATTACTTCTACAGCATCTCCAGCATGAAAAGGTCATCCGCTTAGTGTTAAAGTTCCATCTTCATTTAGAACAGTTTCGATTTTGTGAGCGTTCATATTCCTAATCTTGTCTTTGAAAATAATAGGTTTTACTATATTGAAAGTTTAACAATAATTTGATTTGTAAGATGCATTAAAGTTTGAATAAATATAGTTATGGTTTAAGAAATTAAATAGTAGGAATAAATCGCAATCTCGGATGGTGCCTTACGGCTTCAACTACATATTCGTTTTCTTTCAATATATTTTGTGCCGTAACACACCCTACAAAAAGATTTAATTTTTCATTCAATCCCCTATGCCCCATTATTTGCCAAACTTCTGCAAAACCCTCAACCATAACAACCGATAATCAAAAACTTTCCCGTATTCTTTCTCACCTAAAACTTCAATTCGCCACATCTCCCACATCAATAGCAACCACAAAACTTCACCGATGCGACGCTGACGAATTTGCCCCCCAATTTCACCCGCGAGAATTTTCCGAATAATATCTTCTTGATAAAACCCTTCAGATTTCAAAATACCTGTATTTAATCTTTTACTAACTTCACTCCACAATTCACCCAAACACCAATTATTTAAAGGTACGCCCATTCCGCGTTTTTCTCGCCAGACAATTTCTGATGGTAGCCATGTTTCAACTGCACGTTTAAGAATGTATTTTTCAGTATTACCCTGCAAACAAAGCTCGCCAGAAAGCGCAAAACTCCACTCTGCTAATTGTAAATCGCAAAATGGCGATCGCACTTTCAAATTAAATGCTTTTCCCAAATTAGTAGCCCTGGGATGAATGTTTTGTGCGCCTTTGAGCATCAAACTTGCACGCCGCAATCTTGCTAATATATTGTTGGTAAATTTTGGGTTTAATGCTTCTGCAATCCAATTTTCTGGATTAATGTTTTCAATTTGACTAAATAGTTCCGATTGAAAAGATTGCGCTTCGTAACCATAAAGCCGATGAAAGGTTCTCAAGTATTGACGATTAAAATCCTCGGAATTATAAATACCGGCAGCAATTAAAGGTTTATTTGTCCATCCAGCAAATAATTGATCTCCCCCTTCACCGTTAAAAATTACTGAAGTTTCTTTTGATGCAGCTTGGCACAGTAAATATATCGGTACCGTTACACCATCACCAAAAGGTAAATCTAAAGCTTTGACGGTAGCGCTAATTGCTGATTTTATTTTCTTTGGTGTTGCATCTACTTTTACCAAAGGAATTTGTAAATGTGTGGCGAGAGTTTCAGCGAAAGGTAATTCCGAAATTGCATATTCGCCAAAATCCAAAGCGTAGGCTTTGACTTTTACTCCAGCTTGCACTAATAAAGCTGCGACAATTGAAGAATCTAATCCCCCAGAAAGAAATACTCCTACTTCCGCTGAAGGTAAATCACTAATTTGACGGTGAATCGCATCTTTTAATAAACCTTGTAGTTGCAATATCGCCGTATTTTCATCTCGAATTAAATTTTCAGCTTCTTTCCATCGAAAGAAATTTTGGATTTTAACAATGGATGTATTTGATGTATTTCTAGAATATTGATTAATTTCCCAAACGATTTCACATCCTGCGGGCACGGTGAAAACATTTTCAATGGGAGTCAAAGGAGTAGGTATGTAAGAAAAACAGTTATAGCCGTAAAAACCAGGAATACTAACCTGTGGAGAATTTAAAACAGGTAATAACAACTGCATTCGCGTTGCAAACCAAATTATCTGCCCTTGCCCAAACCAATATAAAGGTACGCGCCCAAAACAATCTCGACTTAAAATTAAACGCTTATTTTCAAACTTAATTGTGGCATCTGCCAACTCTGGAATTCCAGCAGCAGAAAGCGAAACCTGACAAAAATCTTTCTTTTTAACTATTCCTTCGCCGTCAATAGAAGTTTTATTTGCAATCCATCCAGCTAAAGAGAAAAAGCAATCATTGTTTTCATAGTTAATTTTTTGCAACCCTTTTTGATCGGAAGCCTTATCAAACACCTTATTTAAAAGAGCTTCCGATTCAGAAAAATTACCGCAACCCCAACAACCTATAATCAATTATCAATTATCAATTATCAACGATCAATTATCAATGCCCAATATTATTTAACAACAAACTTATTGCTAATAATAACCTCATCATCTAAAGTCATTTGTACAAGCCAATTACCAGCAGGAACATTTTGCTTAAATTTGTACCGGCAATGAGTATTCCAAACTTCTTTACTAATAGTTTTAGTTTTCCAACTATTTTGATGAGCAATTTCACGGTTAGAATCGACCCAATTACAGCCTAATTCTACCTGTTTACCTACCGGAGCATCTTGAAGAGTAACATTATAAAAGATTTCCGGAGTATTTTGACGGTTAATTTCTTCTACGCTCGCAGAATCATCATTATGTCTAAAACTAACTCGACTATCATAAACTTTAATACGTTCTAGTGCTTGCTGCTGCTGTTGTTGCATGAAAAATGTCGCTGCGATCGCACTTACTACCACAGTCATTACACCCCCAATTATCTTCCTATTGCGTTTTTTCTGCTTATCCATAGCTTGCTTGCGATAAACCTGCATTACCGCTTCATCAAGCAAATCATCAGGTAAATTTAACTCATTTAAAATCTGCTGTAACTCTTCCACTTCAATTTCAGATTGTCGCCGTTGAGACAAACGTTCAACTTCTGCGACAATTTGAGAAACTTGTTTTTGTGTCAAACGTTGTTGCATAACAATCAGCCAAAGGTATGTTCGTAATTTAACTTCTACACTGCACCCTTGGTATCAAAAAAATTAATTCCAACGAGATGTTAAAAAAAGGGAATAGGAACTCTTAACACGGAACAAAAAACATTCTCATATAGAATCGTCTATACCTGAGCAATATTTTCCCATTAGCCTGCCGACAAAATTTTAGAAATATTTACTGAATCATGCTCAATTTTTATACAGCCAAGAATTTAACTTACTATAATATCAGACTTTAATTACCAACGAATAGTAACTAGGTAACAATTAGCAGTGAACAGTGAGCAGTTATCAGTGAGCAGTGAACAGTTAGCAGTGAACAGTTAGCAGTTAGCAGTGAACAGTTAGCAGTTAGCAGTTATCAGTTAGCAGTCGCCATTTATAAATTAATAATTCTTCCCCCTCTCCCCATCTCCCTATCCCCCCATCTCCCCATCCCCCCATCTCCCCATCCTCCCATCTCCCCATCCTCCCATCTCCCCATCCTCCTTGCAAAAATACGGGAGTATGTCAAAGTATGAGTGCAACATTCTTTGTTACGGTATTTCGCATGGCACTGGATATTTCCTATTTGCCCTTGGCGTTTATGTTTACTTCTCCGGGTCCGATTTTAGTAAAATTAGGGCCATTAACTATCCGCTGGTATGGCTTATTGATTGCCTCGGCAGTATTAATTGGTGTTACGCTTTCCCAATATTTGGCGAAGCGTCGTAATGTAAATCCCGATTTATTAAGCGATTTATCGATTTGGCTGGTAATTGGTGCAATTCCTGCTGCCAGAATATATTACGTTTTATTTCAATGGCAGGAATATTCCCAACGTCCTGGGGATATTATCGCTATTTGGAAGGGTGGTATTGCTATTCATGGAGCGATTATAGGAGGTCTAATAGTCGCTATACTATTCGCCAAAGTCAAAAAAGTTTCATTTTGGCAATTAGCAGACTTAGTAGCTCCTTCGCTGATTTTAGGGCAGGCAATTGGACGCTGGGGAAATTTCTTTAACTCGGAAGCTTTTGGGAAGCCGACTAATTTACCTTGGAAGCTTTATATTCCTCGTGAAATTACGCTTATTGATGGCTCAAAAGTTTACCCGCGCCCGCCGCAATTCATAGATGAAAATTTCTTTCATCCGACATTCCTTTACGAATCATTGTGGAATGTGATGATATTCAGTTTGCTGATGATATTATTCTTTCGAGCTTTACAGGGAAAGCTCCCCTTAAAAACAGGAACGATATTTTTAGTTTACTTAGTAGGTTACAGTTTAGGACGCTTTTGGATTGAAGGATTGCGTTTAGATAGCTTAATGCTCGGTCCCTTAAGAATCGCTCAAGTAATAAGTTTACTAGAAATAGCCGTAGGATTAACTGGCTTATGGTGGCTGTACATCAGAAAACGTCCCCTACCAGATGTCGTTTCTACCCAAGGTGAAGAGAAAGTCAGGGAGATGAGGAGGTAGGGTGATGGGGTGATGGGGAGACAAGGGGACAAGGAGAAGGCGGGATTAACTTCCTATTCTCTACTCCTACTCCTAACTCCTAACTATTTAATCCAAAATCCAAAATCCAAAATCTAAAATCTAAAATAAAAAATGCCCCAGAGTTTTCTCTAGGGCTTAACCAGGGTGCATCTACCAATTAATATTTCTATATATAGGGGTTGAATCCGGAAACATACCGTGATATTTCCCAAAAAGTTTGAAGGAGAGGGCATTGCCTGTTGTTTTTATGCGTGAAAATACTAGTATTTTGTGTAAAGAGAAAGCTGAAGTTAAACTAAAGCCAGCAGTTTATATTGTGGGTGCTGGCCCTGGGGACCCCGATCTATTAACGATTAGAGCGCAAAAGCTACTAGAGAGAGCCGATGTAGTTTTATTTGCAGACTCCTTAGTCCCTCAAGAAATCTTAGAATTTTGTCGGGAAGATGCTCAAATCATTCGCACGGCTTCTAAAACCCTCGAAGAAATTGTGCCGATGATGGTAGATATTGTGCGCGATCGCAAATCGGTTGTGCGTTTGCATTCGGGAGATCCAAGTCTTTACAGCGCCATCCACGAACAAATGCAGCAACTGGCACAAGCCGAGGTTCCATTTGAAGTAATTCCCGGTATCAGCGCTTTCCAAGCCGCCGCAGCGAAATTAAATGTAGAACTTACGGTACCGGGTTTAGTGCAAACCATCATCCTTACCCGTATCAGCGGGCGCACGCAAGTACCGCCAAAAGAAGAATTAGCTTCACTTGCAGCACATCAAGCTAGTCTTTGCCTGTATTTGAGCGCCCGCCACGTAGAAGATTCCCAAGCAAAATTGTTAGAGCATTATCCACCTGAAACCCCCGTAGCAATATGCTTTCGCGTCGGCTGGCACGACGAAAAAATTCTTGTAGTTCCCCTTAACGAAATAGCAGAATGCACTCACAAAGAAAAACTGATTCGCACCACACTTTATATCATTAGTCCCGCCCTCGGTGAAGCAACAGCTAGGTCAAGATTGTATCATCCAGAACATTCGCATTTGTTTAGACCAAAGTGATTGGTAATAGGGCATGGAGCATGGGGAGATGGGGAGACAAGGGGATGGGGAGGAACAATTATCAATTACCAATTACCCATTCCCAATCCCCAATCCCCTATTCCCAATTCCCAATCCCCTATTCCCAATTCACGCTCTTCGATAAACTAAACATTAGAGAAACAATTAGGTAAATAAACTCATGTTGGACGAACAAGCAAAAAAAACGATGCTGCGGAAGATTCCTCACGGTTTATATATCTGTGGGGTTAAGGATGGTGAAGAAGTTAACGGTTTTACCGCTAGCTGGTTGATGCAATCTTCGTTTAAACCGCCTTTGGTTGTAAATTGCGTCAAAGGTGATTCTATATCCCATCAAATGATTGAAAAAAGTGGGGTATTTGCGATCAGTTTCTTAGAAGACGGGCAAAAAGACATGGCAGAAAAATTCTTTAAACCCATGCGCCGTGTCGGGAATAAATTTGAAGATGTAGAATTTTCCCTTGGAAAAGAAACCGGATGTCCAATTATCACTGACTCCTTGGGATATATCGAATGTCAAGTAGTCGGCAAAGTAGATAAAGGCGATCATACCGTTTATGTTGGCGAAGTTATCGCTGCTGGAGTTCACCGCGAAGGCAAACAACTCAATCTCGAAACAACAGGCTGGAATTACGGCGGGTAAATGGAAGTGGGAGTGAGGAATTAGGAATTAGGGGTTAGGAGTTAGGAAGTGATTGATAACTGGTAACTGCACACTGTTCACTAAAGTGACTTAGACCGTCAAAAAGACAGAGTGGTTGATTACTGTGTTAAACAAGACTATCAAGTATATATAAGGAAGTGATTGGCAAGTGGGTATCAAAACATTTACAACTGTAGTAGCTACGATAACGCCTAAAAATATCAATAATTATTGTGCTGACTATAGTCGTGTTTATGGTGCTGCTAGCCAATTTTGCCTTGAACATCGTTTAAATGATGGAAGGTTAAGCAAGTCAAAACTAAACACTCAACTACAGCAAAAATTTGGTATTAATAAACGTCAAGCTAATTCTATTATTACTGACATTGACGGCAAAATTTCGTCTGCGAAGGAATGCCACAAACAGCATATCAAAACTATTGAAGGTCAACTTAAGTCTGTTAACAAATATCTAAAGACTTGGGAGAAAAGAGCTAAGAATTATAAGAAGGCTAAAAAAACTAGGAAGTTGAAGCAATCTTATATCAAAGATGCTTGTCCAATTCGTTATAATCCTTGCCGCATGACCGAATTGCAAGTTGTAAAACAACGCATTCATCAAAAGAAACGACGTAATTACGTTTTAGAGCAAAAGCTTCAACACCTTAAAAATGCACCATTAGAAGTTCAATTGGGTGGAATTGATAGTCAGTTTACTTTTGTTGGCTCCAAAGGTGAAACATCTGGTAATCAAATTTGTCAGCTAGATGCAGATGGCAATTTAAAAATTCGGGTTCCTCGCTGTTTAGAGTCGGAGTATGGAAGCTACATAACTATTCCAAGCGTAACTTTTAAATATGGTCAAGAACATATTGATGCTGCCTTAACTATCGGTCAAGCATTAACTTACAGATTTTATTACAAAGATTTTTCTTGGTATTGCGCTATCTCTACCAGTGTTCCCGAAGTTCCGACACAATCTAAATTAGGGAATGGTGCGATAGGTATTGATTTAAATCCTTCTGTTATTGGTTGGACTTATATTGATGCTGATGGGAATTTAAAAGATAGCGGACAATTTAAAATAAATCTTCATAGCAGAAATACAGGACAAGTGGAAGCGGTACTTGCTGATGTTGCTTGTCAAATCGTTTTACTAGCAGAAACTTATGAATGTCCTGTAGTAATTGAAGATTTAGATTTTTCAGCAAAAAAACAACAGTTAAGAGAGCGCGGTAAAAAGTACTCTCGAATGCTTTCAGGCTTTGCTTTTTCTAAATGGGAGAAAGTATTAGAACGCCGGTGTTTTAATTGTGGAATCTATTTGATAAAGGTTAATCCAGCCTATACGAGTATGCAAGGATTGACCAAGTATATGGGGATGTACGGATTGAGTTCTGATACTGCGGCTGCATTGGTAATAGCACGTCGTGGTATTCGTACCAAGTCATTTAAACGGTTTTCTGACCGTCTACCCCAAAAGTACATAAAACTTATTCCTTCCAACCAAGCTTATCTGAGTGGTACCAGAAAACACAGTTGGTCGCATTGGAATGAGCTTAGACGCGAACTTTCCGGAGTACGTCGTCACGATTATTTTACCAGCGTTAACAGCGCTCCCGTGGTCAACCTTCATAGGTTAGAGTCGCAGGACTTTCCCCTATGTAGGAAGCCTAAAGGCACTTCGGGTAGTAGGTGAAATTCCTACTGGGAATCCTTATACTGCCGTTAGTATAAGGTCATTGTTCAAGGATGGGTAATGCTTTTTTTAACGGTTGGAACGGTAGTACATTTGGTTAATTTTCTGCATCTTAATGTAGAGACGTAGCAGTGCTAGGTCTCCAATAACGTTGAATCATCACTTCATATTTTGAATAAACAGTGCTCAGTTTATATATAGCCATTTTTATTTTAGTGAAATATAATATTGGAATGAGTACAAGCAGTATCTTTTTATACCTTTCATTTAGATGTTTCCGCCCAATTAAAAACCCCTATATTCAACATTCAGAAAAAAATATGAATTTTTTAACTATATCAACCTTAATGGTAGCGCTTGCTAATGTTCTGACTTGGCTAGAAAATAGATTTTTCGCTGCTTTACATTTTTTAGGAGATGTTAGTAAAGCTCTAATAAGTATTTTCCCTAATGTCTTGAGTTGGCTAGGAAATAGATTTTTTGCTGTTTTACATTGGTTGGGAGGTATTAGTAAAGCTTTAATTGAAACTGTAGATATTTTATTAAATGGATTTAATGATTATCAAACAATAATATTTATGTATTCTTTAATATGGTTAAGTATAGTTTTTATCGTATGGTTTTTATTTGAA
>JBARZF010000780.1:0-7541 GCA_049649675.1 Rivularia sp. (in: cyanobacteria)
AATCCAGAACTATATCCTATAGCTTGCGAGTGGTTGCGGGGAGATGACTTAAGTGAAGAGTCGATGGAAGCTTTAAAGGTTAGAAGCTGCATTGATTCAGAAGATGCTGCTAAAAATATTTTGGCAAATTTTGGCAGGATTTCAACTCAAACCCAACCGATTGTTTTATGCTTTGACAATTTAGACAATATTCCTCGTTTGTCGCCTGATTATCAAGATTTTCAATCTTTATTCAATGTCAATACAACTATTCATAATAGCTATCTGAAAAACTTCTTAGTTATTATCAGCGTAATTACTAATACATTAAGAAGAAATTTAGACAGCATTTCGCTAGCTGACAAACAGAGAATTGATAAAACGATAAAATTAAAAAAAATCAACTTAGAACAAGTAGAAGCACTTTGGGCTTATCGTCTCAAGCCTTTACATAAACAAGCCGTTGTACAGCCGACATCAGCTATTTTTCCATTCAACCGGCAATTTTTAGAAGAGAGTTTTCTTGGTGGTAAAACTCTACCAAGAAATGCACTGACTGTAGCAAGGAATGAGTATCAAAAATATAAACTGTCGAGAGATAGTGGTGCAGTACCGGGACAAGAAGATAGTGCTAAAAATCGTCAATTTGTCGTTACAATTCCCGGACAAACTAAACCTCCCATAGTTTTTACTACGACACAAGGAGCGAAAAACAAGGACACAATTGCCGCTGAATTTCAATTGCTATGGCAAAAGGAATATAGGAAAATTCAAGATAAATTCTCTAAAATTACTTTTTTATCAGCACCCGATTTAATTGGGATGTTAAAAGAAGCCTTAGAAGCATTACAAGTTAACAGAATTGAACCAAAACTTATTAGTGGGAAATATGCGGGTTATTCTTTGAGCTATCAACAACCACGAAACCGGGAGCGGGTAGGAATAGTTTGGACGGAAGATTCTAACATGGTAAGTTTTTATAATGTCATGAATGCTTCTCAGAAAGCAATTAATAAACAGCTTTGTGACAAACTATATCTGATTAGAAGTGGTAATTTAGGAAATTCTAAGCTTAAGGGTTATCAACTGTATCAGCAAATTTTTACAGGTAGTAAAAATATTCATATTAAGCCCAATCTATCTTCCGTTCACCTATTAGCTACTTATCATAGTTTGGTAAATTCTGCTTTAGCTCATGAGTTAGTAATTGCTGGTAATACAATTAAATTACCTGAACTACAATCCTTAATTCGTGAATCTCAATTTTTAGATAAATGTGCTTTATTGCAACATTTAGGAATTGTTGATAGAGAGATAATAGAACCAGATTTTGAACCAGTCAAAAAATTCTTATTGAATTTGGTAAAAACCCAAAGCGTTATGGGAACTCCTACTTTAATTACACATTCTATTGCTGAGTTTTCTGATGTGAGTGAAAATGATGTCAAATTGCAAATTCAAGCTTTATGTAAGGAAAGGAAAGTTAAAATTCTCGATCCCAAAGCGAAGTTGGAAGATCAATTGATTTGTTTGATTGCTTAGGGGTTAACTCGTTCCTAGTCTCTGACTGGGAACGCTTATCGGCAGGCTCTGCCTCTAGGATGGAGTGGAGGCAGAGCCTCTATAAATGCATTACAAGGTAGAACCTTGTAACGAGAGAACCGCCGGATAAAACCATCGAAAATCATATTTATTCAATATATTATCTAAATGCACTACCTGACAGATGCGACTCAAATAAAAACTCAAATTAATCAATTTAGCTCATCAAAAATACTATGGCTGGATACAGAAGTTGCTGACTATCGAACTCCCAATCCCAGACTATCTTTAATTCAGGTATTAGCTAACCCGACGGATTCAACGGGTGAGTTTGCTTATATTCTTGATGTGTTGGATAAACCCGATTTAGCAGCATATTTTATTAACCAAATTATGGTTAATCCCCAAATAGAAAAGGTATTTCACAATGCCAGCTTTGATTTAAAGTATTTGGGAGGTAAATTAATTCCAAATGTTACCTGTACGCTGAAAATAGCTAGAAAAATTACTCGTTACAAATTACAAACATCTAATTTAAAACTTAAAACTTTAGCAACAGAACTTTGTAATTTTACCGATGTAGATGCTGAATCAGGAGCTAGCAATTGGGGGAAACGCCCTCTCGCAGAAAAACAATTACATTATGCGGCGATGGATACGGTTTATCTAGCTGCCGTGCATCGCCGTTTATTAGATTTTAATTTAGATTTTAATTCCGATAGTAGCAATAATATTTTTAATATGGCAGCTAATACAAACAAATGGCCAAAAAAAACCGATAGTTCATCTTTAACTGCTACTAAAGTTAGAGTTGCTTTTGAATGTCCGCGTTTATTTTATTTAAACGATAAATTTGGCGGTAAAACATTATTTATTCCCCGCGATACTGTAACTGGAATCGGGAATATTTTTCATTATTTAGTAGATGAATTTATTAATTTAGCAATTCGCGAACCTAGATTTAAAGAATTATTCAAGCCAGAAGCATCGCAGTTACAGGTAGAAGAAGTTGCTGTAGAAATGCAGCAGATTTTTTATCAAGTTAAATTTTTATCTTACCTAGAAAAAATTGTTGCCAAAGATAGTACTAAAGCTCAACCAATGCTGAAAGTTTGGCAGGGATTGCAAGGTGTAATTCAACGCTTTGCGGAAATTTTAATCATAAATAGACGCTATTGCAGTGCAGAAAGCGTAATTAGCAGTACTTTTATTTCAGAAGAACGTAAATTAGAACATTATTTCAATTTACCAAATGGAACGCAACAACAAGTTAGAGGAGAATTCGACTGTTTGATATACAATTGGGAACGCAAGCGGTTGTGTGTAATTGAGTTTAAAACTTATCAACAATTAGATCCATCAGCACAATTAGCCCAAGTTTCTCTTTACGGTTATATGTTGCAACAAAAGCAGCAAGTACCTGTAGATTCGGCTGTTTACTGTGTTTTACCAGAGTTTAAAGAGTATTATTATGATTGGGAACAACTCGAAAGTACTGTAAATCAGTTAATTCCCTATAAATTAGAGCAGATGCAGGAATGGTTAAGTTGGCAAGAGTCTCAGCCGAATTCCCCCCCAGCTACAACTCAGTCTTATTTATGTGAAATTTGTCCCCAGCAAGAAAAGTGTCAAAGTTATTTTGATGATGCGGTAGATTCCACTTCCAAAACTCTCTACGAAAAGGAAGAAGAAATAGAAACACAAAAAGATACTCGCGACACAACAGAAAACCAACACTCTGTTGACGCTGATGCAATTGGTGAAAAGTTGGTGACAACCTTACAATCCTTTGGCATTAAGGTAAATTTGATCGAAGCTGTTATTGCACCCAGTTTCATCAGAGTAAAAATAAAGCCTCAATCGGGTGTAAAAGTTATTTCGATTATCAAATTATCAGCAGATTTACAGGTACAGTTGGGATTGGAAAATCCGCCTTTAATTGAGCCGCAAGCTGGATATGTCAGCGTTGATTTACCCCATCCCGATAGAAAAGCAGCTTTATTTAATGATTATTTAAAGCCACAAAAGTTACCCGAAACCGCTTCAGTAAAAATTGCGATCGGAGTTAATTTAGAAGGAAAATTAGTAGAAGCCGATTTATCAGATCCTAATACCTGCCACTTTTTAGTCGGCGGTACAACCGGAAGCGGTAAAAGCGAATTTTTGCGATCGCAACTTCTTAGTTTGTTAATCCGCTACTCTCCACAACAGTTAAAAATTGCTTTGGTAGATCCCAAACGAGTTACTTTTCCCGAATTTGAGAAAATGCCGTGGCTGTATTCTTCGGTAGTTAAAGATAGCGATGGTGCTATTGAATTGATGGATAAGTTGGTGGGTGAAATGGAATATCGGTATCAGCAGTTTGAAAAAACCGGATGTGCGGATTTAGGTAATTACAATCAACTTTCCGATAAACCTCTAGCTCGGATTGTCTGCATTTTCGATGAATACGCCGATTTTATGGCTGAGAAAGAATCTCGTAGTGCTTTAGAACAAAGTATAAAACGTTTGGGTGCAATGGCACGGGCTGCGGGAATTCACTTGATTATTGCTACTCAACGTCCGGAAGCTAAGGTAGTTACACCGATAATTCGCTCTAATTTACCCGGAAGAGTTGCTCTACGTACTGCTAGTGAAGCCGATTCTGCAATTGTTTTGGGTGGTAAAAAAACTGCTGCTGCTTATTTATTGGGTAAAGGTGATTTGCTATACCAGGTTGGTTCTAAGTTGCAGCGCTTGCAAAGTTTGTATGCGAAGAATATTGATTTGAAATGATTTTTTGCAGCATCCGCGATTGGCTTTCACACTTTGGAATAAATTTCCCTACGCGAGCATGCAAAGTTTGTTCAAACTGATATTTTGCACCAATGTTAGTTAGCTTTCCCAATCGCCTTGGAATAAATTCCCAGGCTAATATACAAAGTCTGATAAATCAGACTAGCGTTAAGTAGGTTGGCTCGAATAAACCGAACTGTGTAACAGAATGTAAAGAACAATCAATCTCGTTATACAACCAGCAAGAAACCCGGTTTCTTTGTGCTTTTTGAGAATGCTGTAAGTTGCCAATCTTAACGTAATTGGTTTTAGATTCCTTAAAAGTTAAAACCTACTAAATGCCCTATGCAGTCGTCTTTAGACGACTTCGTATATTAGCCTGGGAATTTATTCCAAGGCGAGTTGAGGATCAACAGAGAAATTTTCTATATCTAAAGAAATACATGAATTGGCTTTACCAATAATCAACTCACAGGTATAATCTGACTGCCTTAAATCATAAAACATTATCAATGCCAATTTCTGGAGTATAGAAAATCTTAAATCTCGCTGTAATTTTGAATCTTATAGATACGTTTGATTCAGTTAAATAGGAATGCGTTCTTCTGAGGAGTTAATAAATGGGATATGTAATTTCTACGGCAAATATGAAGGGTGGTGTGGGAAAAACTACTCTTACGGTTAATTTGGCCACTTGTTTGGCGAAAAATCACGGTAAGCGGGTGCTTGTACTCGATCTAGATACTCAAATCAGCGCTACTCTAAGCTTGATGTCGCCGATTGAATTTGCCAAGCTGCGAAAAAAAAGACGGACTTTAAGGTATTTGATAGATGATATTGTCAAATCACCAAACAGGGAAAAATTATCAATTACAGAGATTATTCAGCCTTCACTTAATAACCTTTCGGGACTCGATTTGCTACCAGGAGATATCGATTTGTATGATGAATTCGTTGTCTCGCAAATGCTGCATCAACAAGCGGTAAGTCTTGGTGAAAATAACTTTGAAGCAATTTGGAATCGTTTTGAAAGAGTGTTGCTGGGTAAGATTTTAGAACCTGTACGCAATGAATATGATTTTATTCTTCTCGATTGCGCTCCCGGTTATAATCTTTTAACTCGCAGTGCTTTAGCTGCCAGTGATTTTTACGTTCTTCCTGCAAAGCCAGAACCTTTATCTGTGGTGGGTATTCAATTATTAGAAAGACGCATTGCTCAGTTGAAAGAAAGTCACGAAAATGAGGCAAAAATAGACATCAAAATGTTGGGAATCGTATTTACAATGTCCAACAGTAATATGTTAACCGGGAGATATTATAAGCAAGTAATCAACCGCGTTTATCAAGATTACGGTGCTGAAAAAATCTGTCAAACGCAAATTCCTGTTGATGTAAATGTTGCTAAGGCTGTTGATAGTTTTATGCCGGTGGTGTTAAATAGTCCGCAATCTGGAGGTTCAAAAGCTTTTAATCAATTGACTCAGGAATTATTAAATAAGCTTTAATTGGTAATTGGGGATTGGGGATTGGGCATTGGTAATTGCTCTAACTTCTAACCTACAAGAAACCGGGTTTATGACACTGGTGCTGTTCGGTTGGGTTGCGCTTAGCTTAACCCAACCTACGAAACTTAAAGCCTTTCTCAGTCTTCTTTAGAAGACTTTGTGTATTAGCCTTGGAATTAATTCCAAGGCGGTTGTTGAGAATGGTGCTGTTCGGTTGGGTTGCGCTAACGCTTAACCCAACCTACGAAATCCAGTACAACAATTTCACCTTTATGCGCTAACGTCAAAGCGATCGAGCATCATCACTTTATTCCAAGCTGCAACAAAGTCTTTAACCATCCGCTCTTTACCGTCATCGGCACCGTAGACTTCTGCTACCTGACGTAATTCGGCGTTGGAACCGAAGATCAGATCGCAACGTGTCGCGGTAAACTTCGTCTCACCTGTTTCGCGATCGCAAATATTAAAGAGCATCTCGCGATTGTCGATTGGCTTCCATTCGTAGTCCATACTGGTCAAAACACGGAAAAAGTCATTGGTTAAAACACCTGGTCGGTCGGTGAATATACCGTGCTTTGAATTATCCCAGTTTTGATCGAGGGCGCGAAGTCCACCAACAAGAACCGTCCACTCAGGTGCTGTCAGTTTTAGAAGCTGTGCGCGATCGAGAAAGATGCGCTCTGCCTTCACCTTATAGCCCACAGCCTCGTTATGATAATTTCTGAAACCGTCGGAGACTGGCTTGAGCCATTCAAAGCTTTCAACATCTGTCAGTTCTTGAGTAGTATCCATTCGACCTGGTGTGAATGGAACAGTGGTATCAATTCCAGCATCTTTGGCAGCTTTTTCCACAGCAGCACAGCCACCGAGGACAACAAGATCCGCCATTGAGATTTTTTTGTTACCCGACTGAGTGCCGTTAAATTCCGCTTGAATTCGCTCAAGAGTGGATAAAACTTGACTGAGTTCCTGCGGACGGTTTACTTCCCAATCTTTTTGGGGATCTAAACGAACGCGAGCGCCATTTGCACCACCGCGTTTGTCGGTGTCGCGATAATTTGATGCGGAAGCCCAAGCTGCCGACACTAGCGCCGATACCGAAAGCCCACTCGCCAAAATCTTGTTTTTGAGAGAACTAATATCGGCATCATTGACGAGATCGTGGTCGAGTTGTGGTATCGGATCTTGCCAAGATAAATCTTCTTCCGGAACTTCTGGGCCGAGATAGCGTACTTTTGGTCCCATGTCCCGATGAGTCAGCTTATACCAAGCACGCGCAAATGTATCGCTAAAGTACTCGAAGTCACCGAGAAAGCGTTGACAAACTTGATGATATGCAGAATCTTCCTTCAACGCAACGTCTGAAGTCATCATCATTAACGAATGCTCGACACCAGATTTATGGGCATCTGGTGTCTTTGGCGCACTAGGGTCAACTGGCTTCCACTGAATGGCACCAGTTGGACTCTTGGTTTTTTCCCAATTGTATTTAAAGAGATTTTCTAGGTAGCTGTTGTCCCATTGGGTGGGGTTTGGTGTCCATGAGCCTTCAATCCCATTCGTCATTGTATATTCTGCAAACCCAGTACCTTCGGGGTTCTGCCACCCCAAGCCCATTGCCTGAATCGGCGCACCTTCGGGGGCTGGCCCAATCTTACCTGCCGCAACCATGCCGTGGCTTTTACCAAAAGCATGACCACCCGCAATCAACGCTACAGTTTCCTCATCGTTCATCGCCAT
>JBARZF010000781.1:0-3254 GCA_049649675.1 Rivularia sp. (in: cyanobacteria)
TGGTGCGTTACGGCAAAATCAAAATTGTAACCACTTCCGTACATCTTAAAGCCGTAACACACCCTACAGGGTAACTAGTCGCTGATAACTGTTCGCTGATTTACAAGTCAGATGGAGAATCGGGAGCAACAACTTCACCGACACCAATATTCAACCTTGGATCTGGAGTAGTAATTAATTCGTTGAGTTCGGAAACTTGTAAATTCATCTCTTCGCAAGCATTACTCAGTTCTTGTCTAAATGTATTCAAATCAGTACCATACCCACATAGAAAAGCAGCAGTTTCTATTCCTTGCTTCGCGTTTGCTTTCGCGCAGTCTACTAAATCAGTACCTTTTAGTGGTGTAGGAGATGGCATATTTATATTTGTAACTAGGTTAACAATAGTCATTGCTATGCTAACAGCAGTTGTGTAATTACTCATCTCTCGAATGGTTGAACAATTCTTAGGCTATTAGGAAGAAGTTTAAATAGTAAATTGCCATATATAGCATCCGCACAGAGTCGCATTACGTTATTTGCAACCAATAACTGATAATTGATCGTAAATAACCCAAAATCAATAAAATGCTTCACATCACAGATAAAGAGTTACTGGAAAAATTTCGTTATCTTCAGTCGGGTTTGCGCGATAAGTGGAAATGTATAGAAGGTGATGAAAGCGATACGAGTGATGTAGATATTTTAGTAATTCCTTCTCTTAGTCTCGATCAGCGGGAACTAAAAAAGGTTGAAGGTTACGAACATTATGAAGAACGTTTGTTATTTTCTTTAATTCGGTTATGGAACCCCCGCAACCGGCTAATTTATGTAACATCGGTGCCTTTACATCCAAGTATTATCGATTATTATTTACAACTGTTACCGGGAATTCCTTTTTCTCATGCTCGCAATCGCTTACTACTACTTTCTACTTACGATTCTTCGCTCAAACCTCTTAGTCAAAAGATTTTAGAACGTCCCCGGTTATTACAGCATATTCAACAAGCTTTAAGAATAGATAAATCTTTTATGATATGTTACAACTCCACTGGTTTTGAAGCGCAATTGTCTTTAAAGTTAGGGGTTCCACTGTATGCTGCTGCTCCAGATTTACAGATTTGGGGAACAAAAAGCGGCTCCAGACAAATTTTTGCCGAAGCTGAAGTTCCTTTTCCAGATGGTAGCGAGCTGATGTGGAATGCAGAAGATTTAGCTTTATCGGCAGTTCAATTATGGGAACGCGAGCCAACATTACAAAGGATGGTGGTAAAACTTAATGAAGGAATTTCTGGAGAAGGAAATGCGCTGTTAGATTTAAGACCGATTCTTGAAATAGCTCCTCCAAAAGCATCTCATCAAGAAAGGGTAGCGAAAATTACTGAAAGTTTTCACAACATGAGTTTTCAAGCGAAACTTGAAACTTGGTCAACATTTTCGCAAAGAATAACCGAATTAGGCGCGATCGCAGAAGCTTTTGTAGAAGGTGAAGTTAAGCTTTCACCAAGCGTTCAAGGAAGGATTACGCCGACGGGAGAAGTGGAAATTCTTTCTACTCACGACCAAATTTTAGGAGGGCCAGATGGTCAAATATTCCTGGGTTGTAAATTTCCTGCTGATGAAGATTATAGATTGCAGTTGCAGCAGTTAGGCTTAGAAGTTGGTCGCAAGTTAGCAGAAAAAGGCGCATTAGAAAGATACGGTGTAGATTTTATCGTTGTCAAGCAGGATGATGGACAATGGGATATCCAGGCAATTGAAATAAATTTGCGAAAAGGTGGAACTACTCATCCCTTCATGACCTTAAAATTACTTACAAATGGTCGCTACGAACCTTCTACAGGTTTATTTTACTCTCAGCAAGGACGACCAAAGTATTATATCGCCACCGACAACTTGCAAAAAGATCGCTATAAGGGACTTTTACCCAACGATTTAATGGATATTATTGCTCAACACAGACTGCATTTCGACACCGGAACCGAAACGGGTACAGTATTCCATTTAATGGGTTGTTTATCACAATTTGGTAAATTAGGATTAACCAGCATCGGTGATTCCCCGCAACAAGCAGAAGAAATCTATAACAGAGTAGTCAAAGTTCTCGATCAAGAAACCCCAAGCGATGAAGATGATTTCTCATTGTTATCAAAACAAACTTTCCCTATTTCTTGGGAAGGGTGTAGTTAAGAATTGGGGATTGGGCATGGGGGATTGGGGATTGGTAATTGGTAATTTTTTTCTTCCCCCTCTTCCCCCTCTCCCCAAATTAAAAATCTTGTTATCGCAAACCTTTCTGTAAGAACCGATCGCAACTGAAAGATATAAAAGATATCTCAGTTTCCCCTTATTTTCTTAAATTTCCAATCCCCAATCCCCAATCCCCAATCCCCAATTCCCAACTCCCAATTCCCCATGCCTAATTCCCCATGTCCAATTCCCAACCTAATTTAAATGCAATTCACTGCCTAAATCCTAACTGTTCGCGTCCTTATCCCCAGCCTTGGGGAAACAAATTTTGTTTTGCTTGTGGCGCACAATTACAGTTGCAAGATCGATTTATTCCTCTGGAACGTTTAGGCTCTGGGGGTTTTGCTCGTATTTATACGGTTTGGGATGTCAAAACACAAACAGAAAAGGTGTTGAAAGTGCTGGTGGAAACTTCGCCGAAAGCACTGGAATTATTTGCTCAGGAAGCAGAAGTTTTACAGCGGTTAAAGCATGGGGGAGTTCCTAAAGTTGAACTGGATGGGTATTTTTTCCATCATCTCTCAAGTTCTAACCAAGATATGGATTTACCTTGTTTGATCATGGAAAAAATCAACGGCCAAACTCTGGAAGAAGTTCGTTATTTGTATCCTAATGGTTGTTCTCAAGAGTTGGTTTTGAATTGGTTGAAGCAAGCGGTGGATATTTTGGGACACCTCCACGAACATATGATTATTCACCGCGATATCAAACCTTCAAATTTGATGCTGCGCGATTTTTCTTCCAACTTAAAGGACGCTCAATTGGTGGTAATTGACTTTGGTGGTGCCAAACACTTTAACGTTGCAGCCTCCGAGCGTCAATCTAGTTCTACCAGATTGTTTTCTACCGGCTACAGTCCGCCAGAACAAGTTACAGGACGTAATGTTGGGCCATCAGCCGATTTTTACGCTCTTGGAAGAACAGCTATCGAATTACTTACAGGTAAAAATCCTCAAGAATTAGAAGATCCCCTAACGGGAGCATTACGCTGGCGAGAAGCGTTAAAGTTTTCAGAGTATGGCGCA
>JBARZF010000782.1:0-9803 GCA_049649675.1 Rivularia sp. (in: cyanobacteria)
ACACAAGGTGGTTTCAAAGGTTTACTTTCATCTACAGCCAATAAAGTTCTACCAAAACCACCTTGCCCAATTGGTTTTATAGCCCGATAACGTTGTTTTAATAGCAATTGAGTACCGCAAGTTAAGCAAACTTGAGCATTCTTCTGATTTTGGGGTTTTTGGCAATGGGGATTTAGGCAATAGCTCATACTGAAGAACTAGATACAATACATACTCAGGATTCCCTAGATTGTGCTCACGCTAACAAGGGGATGGGGAGACAAGGAAGGTAGAAATACAATTCCCAACTTTTAACTTCTAACAACAAATTTTTAATCCAAAATCCAAAATCTCACAACTGCTAACTGCTAACTCTTAACTCCTAACTCCTAACTCTCTACTCACAACTCTTTACTCTCCACTCCATTTAATTGTGTATAAAGTAGGTGTGAATAATCATCATCTTGAGGGACAATTCCTATGACATCTTACCAAACCGATTCGGAAAGCGAGGAAACAATGAACGATGTGATGGCAGAAAAGGAAAGCATCAACCATGTTGAGGTGATTGAAAACGTTATCGATACGCTGGATGAAAACGATAGCGCAATGGTTAATCATCCTTCTGAGGGTGCTTATTTGTGGAAGTTTAAGTATGGTAGCGTTGAAGTGTTTGTCCAATTGACGGGGACAAGCGATGAAGATACAATCACAATTTGGTCTTCAGTTTTGAAATTACCCGCAAAAGACGAACCCACGATGATGCGGCATCTTTTGCAAATGAACTGTTCGAGTACTTTAGAAGCGCGATTTGGTATTGTTGAGAACCAGGTAGTAGTTATATCTACGCGCATTTTAGAAGATTTATCTCCTGCCGAAGCCTCTCGTTTAATTACCATTGTTGCGACAATCGCCGATGATAATGACGAAGATTTACAATCAAAGTTTGGCGCTTAACAGTTAACAGTGAGCAGTAACCAGTTATCAGTTTTGAGGTAGCTGGTTGCTTTTGTGAATAATGCTCTCGATAGGTTTCTATCAACTAACCACTATCAACTAACAACTATCAACTATCAACTAACAACTAACAACTAACAACTAACAACTAACAACTAACCACTAACGACTATATTTTGAAAACTTGGCGATTAATTCCGCTTTTAGAATGCAACGGTAAATTACAGATGGCGATCGATGAATGGTTGTTGAAACAGCATCTGTCGGGGCATCCGCCATCTCTGCGTTTTTATACTTGGTCGCCCTCTGCAATTTCTCTTGGTTATCATCAGCGTAAATATCCAGATGATTGGCAAAATTTGACTTGGAAAGGCGAAGTAATAGACTTAGTACGTCGTCCTACGGGGGGACGTGCGGTGTTACACGACGGTGAATTAACTTACGCGGTAGTAAGTTCTGGGTTTTCTGGTAGTCGGATGGAAGGGTATAAAAAGATATGCGAGTTTTTGATTCAAGGATGGCGTAATCTAGGTATTGAGTTGCATTACGGTACTGCTGGAAGGGGTTACATTAATAATCCCAACTGTTTTGGTACTGCGACGGGTGCCGACTTGGTAACGGTTAATGGTAATAAGTTGATTGGTAGCGCTCAGTTGAGACGCGGTAATGCGATTTTGCAACATGGCTCGATGCGATTGAAACCAGATGCGGAGTTGTTTAAAAAGGTTTTTGGGGAAGAATATTTTGATAAAGTTGCGATCGCGGAAGATTTGACAATTGAAACAATAATTGCATTTTTAATTGATGCTGCTAAGGATTGTTTTGGGGTGGAGTTTGAGCAGAGGGCTTTGAGTGATAGTGAGTGGGAACAGATATTAGAATTTAATTAGCAATGTAATTAAATTCCTAACCAATCTTTAGTCTCTCCAATCAACCATTCTCTTTCGGCATTAGTCATCACTCCGCCAAAACGATATTGTTTAGTACCAGCTTTTAAGATAATCTTTTTGAATTTATTCTCAATATATTCAATCTTGGCAATATCAATATATTGAATATCTGCAACATTTCCAACTATTTTTCGGTAAGTAAAACCAAATATTTTCCATTTGAGTATAAAGTTATTCTGATTTAATTGAAGATGAAATTCTTTAGAATAAATTAGAAAGTAAATAATGATAGAAAGTAGGCTCAAAAACACCATCAAAATAAACATTCCACCTAAGCTTTTAGTTGTAATTTCTCTTGGTGGAATTATTATCTCAAAGCTATTTTCGGATTTTTTTAATTTAATTCGGCTACTATATACTCGTTCTGGGTTAGTAGATGTTCCCTGAATAATGCGACTATTTAAAGCTTTTAATGCTTGAGGTGCAGTACTGAATCTTTGCTCAATATCTGGTTCGGTTAATTTTTCAATCCAGCGTACAAAATGATTGCTCAAGCTAACTTTATCTTGAAACTGAATCCGCATTTGTTTTTGCGGCAAATCGGCGGGAATTATACCTGTTGCCAGATGAATTAATGTTGCTCCTAAAGCGTATAAATCGGAAGCAGGGACTGTTCTACCACCGAATTGTTCTATTGGTGCGTAACCGTAGGTTCCAACTACTGTAAACGTTGTACCTTGGGCTGCTGCATTATCTTGAACTGCTCCGAAGTCAATTAAATAAACTTGTTTTTCTCCACCTAACATTAAGTTACTTGGTTTAATGTCGCGGTGAATAACTTGGGGATTTAGTGTATGTAGATAACAAAGTATTTCTAATACGTCTGTAGCGATTGTTCGTAATTCTTCTTCACTAAATCTCTGTTTACTTTCGACTAATTGTTTAAACGAAGAACCTGGAATATATTCTTGAACCAAAGCAAACCAGTTATGCTTATCCTCAATAGAAAAATAATCGCGGCATTTAGGAATCCGATGATGGGAAAGCTGCTTGAGAATCTCAGCCTCTCGCTCAAATAATTTTAAATCCTGCCATTGAAATTGCTCGCCAAATGACAAAAATTTGAGAATTACTGTTTCTGCTGGCTGAATTGAGATGTCTTCCGCTAACCAAGTCTGACGACCTGCATTTTGTGCTAATTTTTGTTTTAGTTGGTATCTTTGTTGTAATATCTGTTTTTCTTCTAGCATGAGGAACGATTAAAAAAATTATATCCTCTTTATCAGTAGCTCAAAATTACTAATTCGTCTTGAGTAATTACCGTAGCTTAGAAAAATATTCTGTAATTAACTAAATATGCCATCTAGAAAACTATTTATTTCGCGAATTGCGCTTATTCCGATTTTATTACTCAGTTTTATAAGCGTTTTCTTAACTTCCTGGATTATACTTCCTGCACCAAATTTTTTTCTTCTAAAGTTTGGAGTCATCGCACCGGAAATATGCCCTTGGCTATTCGTTTTAAATGTAATTACTCTATTTCTCTCTTTAATCTTTATTTATCAATTACAAATTCAACAAACAGTCTGTATTTTGAGTTTGCTCGGATTGCTGGTTTGTAGTTTGCAGTTAGCAACCATTACACCAACTCAAATCCAGTTTGACAAGGCTATATCTCAAGCTTTAGGTGCAGATTATCAACAAAAAATTCCAGTTGAAGTCAAAGCTCAAATGCGAAAACAGCCTTTTATTTTAACTGATATTTTTCGAGGAATTAGCTTACAGAAAACCCGTCATTTAACTAATATTAATTTTGCGACTCCCGCCGGAGTACCTTTAAATATGGAAGTTTATCAACCGGAAAAAGTTGGTAAATATCCAGCAATTGTAGTTATTTATGGTGGAGCTTGGCAAAGTGGTAATCCGTCCGTGAAGCCTGAGTTCAACAGATACATGGCGGTTCGTGGATATACGGTATTTTCTATTGATTACCGTCATGCGCCAGAATACAAATTCCCCGCTCAATTAGATGATGTAAATTCTGCTTTGAATTTTATTCGCGATCGCGCTGATGAGTATGAAGCAGATACCGACAAAATGGTACTATTTGGACGCTCTGCTGGCGCTCATTTGGCAATGCTGGCAGCTTACGAACCCGATGCACCACCAATCCGCGCTGTGGTTAATTATTACGGCCCGGTAAACTTAACTAAAGGATATAACGAACCCCCCTATCCCGATCCAATTAATGCTCGTGCTGTTTTAAAAGCATTTTTAGGGGGTTCTCCTCAACAGTTACCGATGCTGTATGAAACTGCTTCACCAATAAATTACGTGGTGCCCAATTTACCACCTAATTTGTTAATTTACGGAAGTCGAGATCATGTGGTAGAAGCCAGATTTGGCAGACAAATGTATAAAAAATTGCGGGATAATAACACTGCTGTTTTCTTAGAAATTCCTTGGGCTGAACACTCTTTTGATAGTATTTTTAATGGTGTTAGCAATCAATTAGCTTTGTATTATACTGAGAGGTTTATTGCTTGGGCTGTTAACAGTTAACAGTTATCAGTTATCAGTTATCAGTTATCAGTTATCAGTTATCAGTTATAAACTTTTATAGTCAGTCTGATTTATCAGACTTTGTTTTTGAGCCTGGGAATTTATTCCAAGGCGGTTTACGATGCTATATATAAGGACTAAAGTCGTTACTACGAACTAAGATTTCAAATAGCCAGCAGCAATACAATTTTCAATTTCTGCTAATATAAAATCCCAAAGTTGCGGCGTACCTTCTTCTACGGCTGCCATTCTTTTCATAACTTGATTGCGATTAATATTATGTATTTTCCAAGTACCGCCTTCAGTTTGTTGATTATGTAGAAAAGGCTGTATTCTATCTAAAGCTGCGGCAAATTTAGCCGTTGGTGTTTCTCTGGCTTCAAATTCATCCCAAAGTAAACGCAATTCTTTTCCTTGCTCTTCGGGTAATAATCCAAAAATTCGGGTTGCTGCTTGTAATTCTCTTTCTGCTTTACTTTCATATCCCTGCACGTCATAACAAAAGGTATCGCCAGCATCAATTTCTACTAAATCGTGAATTAATGACATTTTCATGGCGCGAAATAGATCGGTTCCTTCAGTTGCGTATTCGGCTAAAATCATTGTCATCATTGCTAAATGCCAAGAATGTTCGCCGCTATTTTCTCGACGGGAACCATCTATTAATAATGTTTGACGCAATACATTTTTTAATTTATCAATTTCGATGATGAATTGTAATTGTTGTGTGAGTCGATTCGCTTGCATTTTTAGTAATAAATACTGTATATATCAGTTACAAAATATTACTATGGTGCGTTGCGCTCTGCGACAACACACCCTACTTATATATACAATCTAAAATCCAAAATTGATTATGGCTGATATGTTAGTTAAACTCTATACCTTGCCATCCGCAGAAGTAGAGATTACCGCGCAAGAAAAGCAGGGTATAGTTATTAGACGTGCGATCGCGCCGGAAAAAAGCACAATTCTCGCTTGGGTTGAGGAGCAATTTAATACACGGTGGATGAGTGAATGTGACGTGTCTTTTAAAAATTCGCCTCCTAGCTGTTGGATTGCTGTGGAAAACCAGCAAATTCTCGGCTTTGCTTGTTATGAATGCACTTGTAAGAATTTTTTTGGTCCCATTGGTGTTGGCGAAGCAGCAAGAGGAAAAAAAGTTGGTAAAGCATTGTTATTAGCTTGCTTGCACGATATGCGATCGCAAGGATATGGTTATGCAGTTATCGGTGCTGCTAGCGACGGTGTAGCGGATTTTTATCGCAAAACTGTAGGTGCAACAATTATCGAAGATTCCTCACCAGGAATTTACAAAGGAATGTTTTGAGGGTAATTGGTAATTGATAATTGTTAATTGATAATTGTTTATTGTTAATTTATCTTAATGGAATCAATTTTAACCAAAATTAGGAAATGGATTGAAAGTATTTGGGAATTTTTAGAAACTGAGAATTTTCTTCGTCCGCTTTTAATAATTTTGATAATTGTTGCAATAAGTTCGTTAAGTTTGTCTATAGTTGAACCAAATCTATCTTTATTTGATAGTTTGTGGTGGGCTGTTGTAACTTTAACTACTGTGGGCTATGGTGACGTTACTCCTAAAACTATTTCCGGACGTTTTATTGCTTTTCTTGATATGCTTGTGGGGATTGGGGTTTTAACTTTATTAACCGCTACAGTTGCCAGTATTTTAGTAGAAAGAAAAATTATTTTGGATTTAGGAATGCATTCTTATAGTTTTGAAAATCATATTATTTTATGTGAATGGAATTATCGGACTGAAATAATTATTAAAGAGTTGCGCTTAGAACCGGAAATAGAAAAAGCTCCAATTGTTTTAATTGCCGATATCGATAGGAAACCAGTAAAAGATAAACATTTATTCTTTGTCAAAGGCGAGGTTTGCGATGAAACTTTGCATCAAGCAAGTTTACTAAAAGCGAAAACCGTAATTATTTTAGGTGACGATAATTTAGATTATAAACAGCGAGATGCAAAGGTAATATTATCAACTTTGACAGTGGAAAGTATTAATAAAAATGCTTATACTATTGCCGAACTTATAAATGAAAAAAATATTGAGACTTGTAAGCGGGCTTGCGCTGATGAAATAATTGTCAGTAGTAAATTATCAAGTAATTTAATTTCTAGTGCTGCTATCAATCACGGCATTAGTAAAGTTATTTCCGATATTGTCACTTATGAATATGGTTCTCAAATATTTAAAATAGCCATTCCCGAATCAGAAATTGGAAGTCTTTTCATTGATGTTTTTATGACTATGAAGCAAGATTTTCAAAGTACCGTTATTGCAATACAGCAAGGTGAAAATGGAAAAACTATTTCTAATCCATCACCTGATTATCTGCTTGAGAAAGATGATTATTTAATTTTTATTGGTAGTCGCGGTAAGTCTTACTCTAAAGCATGAAATGATGAGCAGATGGGGTAGATGGGGTGATGGGGAGAAATCCAAAATCCAAAATCTAAAATTTAAAATTTAAAATCTAAAATCCAATTGGCTTGGTATAACTATCAAGGAAAAATAAGGTACGCTTTCCGCTTCAACTTCATCTACAGACAATATCCGCTGATTTTCTAAAGTCGCATTTTCAATATATTTTGCTCTTTGAGTTAACCCCAACTCTTGCAAAACCTGCTTTACCTTACTAAAATTTCTCCCTAGTTTAATAATTACCGCAGCATCTGCAACTTTCAATTTCTCCCGCAAAACTTCCCCCGAAAGTATCCCCGAAAGCACCATGAAAACATCATTGCGGTAAGTCAACGGTACCCCGATGGTTGCAGCACTCGCCATTACCGAAGATATTCCCGGAATTATTTCTGTTGTAAATTTAGGTGATAGCCGATTAAACATATACATAAAGCTACCGTAAAAAAACGGATCGCCTTCGCAGAGTACGGCAACATCTCGTCCATTATTTAAATGTTCTGCTAATTGCTCGGCAGCTTTATCGTAAAAGGGTTGGGCAGATTTTTCTAACTTAAAAGGTAATACTATCGGAACTTCTATTCGATCGCCTTTGATAAATTCAGCAACAATCGAACGAGCAAAACTATTACCTTGTTCCGAAGCAGGATAAGCTATTACTGGTACAGACTGTAAAATTCGCAACGCCTTTAAAGTGATTAATTCGGGGTTTCCCGTACCTACACCAACACCGTAAAGACAACTCAAGTTACTGCTCCTCCTGACATAGAGCATTTACCGCAGCCGACGCGATCGCGCTTCCTCCTCTTCTTCCATGCAGAGTTACAAATGGCACTCCTCGACTATTCGCAGCCAAAGCCGCTTTCGATTCTGCTGCACCCACAAAACCTACCGGGAAACCTAAAATAACCGCAGGTTTAGGAAATCCGGCATCAAATAATTCTAAAAGATGAAACAAACCCGTAGGAGCATTACCAATCGCCACAATCGCTCCTTCAATATCGGGTTCCCATAACTCTATCGCAGCCGCAGAACGAGTATTACCCATTTTCCACGCTAATTCCGGTACCTCTGGATAATTCAGCGTACAAATTACGGGATTTTTCTTAGGTAAACGCCGTTGAATGATGCCTTTTGCTACCATTTCGGCATCGCACAAAATCGCTTCTCCCGCTGCGATCGCTCTTTTGGCAACAGTTATAGCGTTGGGCGATGCTTCTATATCCGTAACAATATCAGTCATGCCGCAACTATGAATTATACGTATAGCCAAAGGTACTAAATCGGCAGGTAAGTTTTCTAAATTCGCTTCTTCACGAATGATAGAAAAGGAACGGTTGTAGATTTCTTTAGGATTGCGGATGTAGTCCATTGAGGAATAGTCAGGAGTTAGGAGTTAGGAGTTGTGAATTAAAAGTTTTTAATATTTTCAAGCTTAGAATACCATGAGCGCAATTACCAATTATCAATTACCAATTTTAAATTACCCACCCAGAATATAATGTAATCAAAACAAAACAAACAAACGCATATTGATGCACAAATGGTTGTCTGTGGTGGGTATTGGTGAGGATGGTTTACCTGGTTTGAGTCTGGTAGCTTCCAAGCTTGTGGAAAAAGCAGAAGTTTTGGTGGGAGGTAAGCGGCATTTATCGATGCTTCCACAAAGCGATACCAGGGAAAAGTTAATTTGGAGTTCTCCCATTGCCACTTCTGTAAAAGAAATTATCCAGCGTCGCGGAGAATCTGTTTGCATTTTAGCAAGTGGCGATCCGATGTGTTTCGGTATTGGGGTTACTCTCACCCGTCGCATACCTATTGGTGAAATAACTATTATTCCCGCACCTTCAGCTTTTAGTTTGGCTTGTTCCCGTTTGGGATGGGCTTTACAAGAAGTGGAAACCTTAACTTTAGCAGCTCGTCCAATTTCTCTTCTACATCCGCTAATTTATCCCGGTGCGCGATTACTTATTCTCAGCGAGGGGAGAAATACACCGGCTATTGTCGCGCAAACCCTTGTAGTTAGAGGTTTCGGCAACAGTAAAATTACAGTCTTGGAATACATGGGGGGAGAGCGCGAGCGTATAGTTGAAGGTATTGCTGCCCAATGGGAAACTACCAAAATCGCCAGCTTAAATACAATTGCGGTGGAATGTATCGCCGATGCAGATATATTGCAGCTTCCCAGAATCGCCGGTTTACCAGACGTAGCTTATCACCACGATGGACAACTTACCAAACGCGAAGTTAGAGCGATAACCTTAGCCGCTCTCGCACCCATCCCCGGACAAATGTTGTGGGATATCGGCGCTGGTTGCGGTTCCATCAGCATCGAATGGATGCGAACTCACCCCCGATGTTGGGCAATCGCGATCGAACAAAATTACTCTCGACTCAATTATATTGCCGACAACGCAGCAAGTTTAGGCACTCCACATCTGCGTATAATTCACGGCGAAGCACCCGCCGCATTACAAGGATTGCAGCCACCCGACGCAATTTTTCTCGGCGGTGGCGTGACAGCAGAAGAAATATTTGATACCTGTTGGCAAGCATTAAGGAAGGGCGGACGTTTTGTAGTGAATGCGGTGACAGTAGAAAGCGAGCAGAAATTACTCGAATGGCACAGTCAAGTTGGCGGAAGTTTAACAAGGATAGCCATACAAAGAGCGCAACCCATAGGTAAATTTTTGGGATGGAAACCGATGGTACCCGTGACGCAGTGGGTTGTGGTGAAGGAGTGAGGGAGAGGGAGATGGGGGGATGGGGAGAGTCCATTTCAATGGACTTTCGCTATCAGCTAGGGGTTTGCAACCCCTAGCGGGTGAGGATACAGTCGAATAATTAAGATAATACAAACGCAAATTTTTTGATTTATTTGATAGCTGGTACAAGATATAACTCTATCTACTTATATACCTTAAAAAGCCTGTTTCAAGCGGTTTACAACTTCAGACGAA
>JBARZF010000783.1:0-6314 GCA_049649675.1 Rivularia sp. (in: cyanobacteria)
CGCAACAAGCTTAATGCTTAACTGTCGAGACTTAGTTATTTATAGATACTCGTGTTTAAAAAAATAACTAAAATTTCACCCTTTACACTCTTGACACTTTTGATTTAATTTGAGAAGCGAATAAATCAATTAAGAATCTTGCGAATATGAGCCTGAAATTTTTCAGCATTGCTTTTCTATAAGACCCACTTTTCATCAATGCAGTTCCGATCAAAAAGTTTTATCAAGTGAACTACCCACACTGACTTGGAGTACCAAGTACAGTGTCGGCTTCTGTAATCGTGGGGGAATGCCTAAACTTAGACTTTCGCCCAAGAGTAGGACTTACCTCCCCTCCTACAGCAGAGACGGCTGAACCTTCCGCCTTTATCATTCTGATGCCTTCTGCTCTAATGTTTTGCGCGGCGTTCGCGTCACGATCATGATGAGTATCACAATTAGGACAAATCCATTCACGGACATCCAATGGCATCTCACCTATTTGATAGAAACAATTAGAGCAAAGTTTGGAACTAGGAAACCACCTATCAATTTCAACCAACTTTGCACCTTTGCGCTCCAGTTTGTAGGCTAAAAAGTTAGTGAATGTTCCCCACCCCACATCAGATATTGATTTTGCCAATTTGTGATTGCGTACCATGCCTTTGACATTAAGATTCTCTACTATGACAGCTTGGCTATCGCTGACCAACTTGTAGCTAAGTTTATGTAGAAAATCCTGCCGCGAATTACTAACTCGCTCGTACACCTTGGCAACAACTCTTCTATATCTATTTCTTGAATTACTCCCTTTTACCTTGCGTGCTAATTTTTTCTGCTTACGCTTGAGATTTTTCTCATGTTTGGCAAGGTGCTTAGGGTTATTGTACTTGGATACTTTTTCTCCATCGGTCACAACAGCAAAGTGTTTCAACCCTAAGTCAATACCGTAAATCTTGCCCTCTGAAATAACAGGATTTTCACCTTCTACCTCAGTCAGGATAGATGCAAGGTACTTACCTGATGGCGTTTTACTCACGGTAACAGTTTTGATTTTCCCCTCAATAGGTCTATGTATTTTGGCTTTGATTATCCCAATGTTGCCGGGAAGCTTGACATTACCATCTACAACTTTGACGTTTTGAGGATATTGAATCGACTGTTTCCCATGCTTGGATTTGAACTTAGGAAATCCAGCACGTTTCTCAAAAAAGTTTTTGTATGCAGTGGTCAGATTGAGTGTTGTAGCCTGTAAAACCTGACTATAACAGTCAGCCAACCACACAGTCTCTTCTGCCTTTTTGAGTGTAGGAAGAAATGCGTTGAGTGCTACACGGCTAAGTCCCTTGCCCGTTTCTTTATAAGTCTCAATCGACTTATTTAGAGCGTAATTCCACCACCATCTAGCACAGCCAAATGTTTGAGCTAGTTGTATTTCTTGTTCATCTGACGGATATAAACGGACTTGCACAACTTTGTGTAACACTCAACATCACCTCCTTGATGTGCTTACTTTATCATGAATACATATTGTGGTAAAGTCCTAAAAGATAATAATTGTTGATTCGTCATACATCGAATATTTGTCTTTGCTGTGCAAAAAATTAATCCGCAGATGCAATCCTTATCAACCGCCTTATATCCCGCCACTGATTCCGAGTACAGAATTCAGTGGGGGACGAGGGGGCGTAATAGTTAAATTTAGTAATATTAATTGTTCGGGAACAGTGAACAGTGAACAGTTAACAGTGAGCAGTGAGCAGTGAGCAGTTAACAGTTAACAGTGAGCAGTGAACAGTTACCAGTTTTATTCTTAACTCCGGGCTTATTAACTCCGCTCCTCCGCTCCTCCCAATCCCCAATCCCCAATTCCCTTTAAAATGCGGATTCGCGGCGATCGATAATTACAACTTGAGAATCTTTGTCGGCGACCGGCTTTTGACTTACATTATCCGAACTGTTTAATGCCGGATTTGGAGCATTGTAAATTTCAAATTCTTCGATACCGTGATTTTTGACAATAATTTCAGCACGATTAATAGAAACTTCCCCCCCATCCAAAATTAATAGATAATCGCCGCGCTCGATTCGCTGATTGTAAATATGCGCTCTTTGTTCAGGAATTCCCAAACCAACCAGCGCACCCAATAAACCACCACTAGCAGCACCAATACCAGCACCAGCAACAGTTGTTACTAGAGCCGTAGCAATTTCACCAGCAAGCAATATCGGGCCAACACCGGGAATTGCCAAACTACTCAAACCCACCAGAAAACCAGTTATACCTCCAAAAACCCCACCCGTAAGCGCTCCTGCCGCTGCACCTTCATCAGCCTTGTTTCCAACATCTTCCTGAGTTTCTACACCAGCGATCTTATTACCAGTATCATTATTTCTAGCAATCACAGAAGCTTTATTCATATCAAAGCCATCATCTCTAAGTTCCCCCAGAGCATATTCAATATCGTTGCGACTTGAAAACGTTCCAACAGCACGTCTATTCTCGCCCAAAGCCATTTAAATTCTCCCTTTAACAATTTAAAAATGTGTTGTACTACAGTTGTCTATCGTTAAACCCGAATTGTAATCAACCCTCAGTTGAAAATTCGCATCTATCTTTAGACGGAAATTGGGAATTGGGGATGGGGAGATGGGGGTAGAGGGGGTAGAGGTGAAGAATAAGTTATTCGCTACTCATAGCTGGTAACTGGTAACTGTTAACTGTTAACTGTTAACTGTTAACTGTTAACTGTTAACTGAAAACGGAAATCGCCCCTATTGTTGTTCGGTTCTACTACTTTTGCTAGAAGACATATTTTAGGTAAGCTCATAAGTAATAGTGAATCACCAGTTTCTGAAGCTGTTAGTCGCTTTGAAATTAAGGGGTGAACCCTAGTGTATGAGTATAAGTGGATTTTGCCGAGTTTAAAGGAAATTTTAGTTGCAGGGGGAGCAGTTGAAGCTGAATGTTCGTTGCATAAAGCACGACAACAATGGCGTATAGCTACCTCTGCGGCTCAACAGTTGCTTTTAAATTCTTTATCTGTAGTTGCACCCAATGCACCCTCGGGATTAGTTTTGGCTGCACCCGCACCTGTTTTGTGTGAGTCAAGGCTTAACCAATGTTTACGGACTGTAACTTTTACGGCCAAGCCATTTAATCCTTTGGCTTTGATGCCTTTTCATATGTCCTCAGACGCGATCGCAACACCAGAAAATCTTTCTGATGAGTCGGTGTTACCTCTGCTAAAGGCAGATCCCTTGTCGAAGGAACAGTTTTGTCTAATTTTTACAAAAGAGTTTTCATTAATATTAGTTCTAATAGAGGAAGATAACGATAAAAGCAAGTTTTTATTTTCTTTTGAACCAGAAGTAATTGAAAAAGCATGGCAGGCTCTTGCTAGTAGGGTAATGTTAACTAATCCCGATTTCTTCATGGAATTGGATAAGTTGGTACAAGAATATTACCCGGTAGCACCTGATTACCGACTGGTTATGCAGTATAGTCAGTTGTTGCTCGCAGAGTATCCCGAATCTTGCGATAAGGAAACAAAGTTTCACGGTAAAGGAACGGCAGAACATAAAAGTAAGTTTGAAGAAGTTCACGACTCTCACGAATATTCCACTTCTACATCAACGAATTATGCATCTCGTTCTGATATAGAACTGTTGCAAGCTTTTGCTCATGAAGTGCGTACTCCTTTAACAACGATTCGCACTACAACTCGTTTATTGTTAAAGCAGAAAGATTTACCTGCCTCAGTTATTAAACGATTACAATCTATCGATCGCGAATGCACCGAACAAATAGATCGTATGGAATTGCTGTTTAGGGCTGCGGAATTAGAAACATCTTCCACAAACCAATCAAGCTCTCAGCTAACGTCTATGTGTTTAGACCAAATGTTACAGCAGAGTATTCCTCGCTGGCAACAAGCTGCAAATCGGCGAAACTTAACATTGGATGTGGTTTTACCGCCTTCTTTACCTACCGTAGTCACAAATCCAGTTATGCTCGATCGAGTTCTGACTGGCTTGATAGAAAACTTTACTCGTAACTTACCTGCGGGTAGCAATATTCAAGTACGAGTAATTCAAGCTGGCGATCGCCTAAAGCTGCAACTGCTACCTAATTTTCCCCAAAACATTAAAACAGCGCAATCTTGTAATACGCCACCTATTCGTAAAGCAATAGGTCAATTATTAATGTTTCAACCAGAAACTGGCACAATTAGCCTGAATTTGGCTGCCACAAAGCATTTATTCCAGGCTATCGGCGGTAAATTGATTGTACGCGAACGCCCTCAACATGGTGAAGTATTAACTATTTATTTGCCCTTGGAAGGAGTCAGTAATTCCAATAGTTGCTTTGATAAATTTGGACAATATGGGTTAAAGCTTAAAGGGCACAGGGCAAAGGTTAAAGGATAAATCAATTATCAATTATCAATGAACAATTATCAGTTTTGCACGTTGTTTATAGATACATAGTAATTCCAATTAATTTCCATAGTTGGAGTATCTTAATTCCTGATTACTAAGGAGGCATTCCGGCTCCCACTACCAACAAGATGTTTTTTTATTCCTAATTGATAATTGATAATTGATAATTGATCGCCGATTAGCCCGATACGCTGGCTAAAAGTATTTTAAAACTAGAACCTTCACCAGGAATTGAAGAGACGGAAATACTTCCACCACAACGCTGAATTAATTTTTCTACAATAGTTAAACCTAAACCCGCGCTTCCTGTTTCTTCGCTGGCAATGGGGCGTACTTTGTAAAAGCGATTAAATATTTTAGAAATTTCCGGTTCGGGGATGCCTATACCAGTATCGCGGAATTCTAGCTGTACATAACCTGGGTGTATGCGAGTTCTTACCCAAACTTGACCGCCATTAGGTGTAAATTTAATGCAGTTAGAAAGAAGGTTAATTACAATTTGTCTTAAGCCACCGCTGACACACCAAACATGAGGTAAATCGTTTGGTACGGTATATGCGAGCATGATGCCTCTTTCTTGTGCTAGAGGTTGGTAGGTGCTGACAACACCTGGAACTACCTCAGACAGACATACAGGCTCCAAAAAAGTATAGTCTAAATTACGTTCCAACTCCACCAGATCCATAACACCAGTCATTAAATAATTTTGGCGATCGCACTCTCGTTTAATCATGTCCAAATAACGCTGCCGCTGAGGTGCTTTCATACTCTGAGAGTTTAATAGCGAAAGTGCTGTCTTGATGTGCGTCAGAGGAGAAAGTAATTCTTGACACACATTCCTTAAGTATTCATCTTTCGCTTGTAACTTGCTACGAAGTGTTTGATTTTGCTGTTTAAAGTTGCTGAAACTACTTTTGTATTTTCGATAATTTATTTCTTCTTGTCTTTTAACTTGTGTCAGAAATAATTGACTCGTTAACGCTGCTTGTGGTGTTTGAGGATAAACAAATTCGTCAGTTATTTGATTAAAATCTTTTGAGTTAATAAAATTTTTTATACCATCTAATACTCCTTGAATTACTTTACCGTCAAAAGTCTGAACAGTTACCATCGACGGAATCTTTTGATTATTTATTTGATTTAAAATCTGCTTTTTAATCTTCCTTTGCGGACGATGTGCCAAAATCAAACTGCAAAATTGGGCAGATAAAACAATAAAAAAGTATTCTCGCTCAACTTGGGGATTATCGGTGACAAGCTGTACCGAACGATAGGATTTTATTACTGAAACATCCGCATTACTTACCGCTTTAACTTCTCCAACCTCAGCCAGTTGGCAGTTGTAAATAGTCGCATCACCTAAATGCTGGTGATAACGTTTTAATTCCGACTCAAAAATATTCAAAGGTGGAAATTTAGCCACAATAGTAGCCGATATTTTCTGTTCTATTAGTAAATCAATTTGCGACTTTACCATTGATAGCAGAGTTGCAGAACTAAGAATTAAACGTTTTGGAGGCACTTGTACATCCAAAGCCAACTGATAAATAGATAAATTCTGAGGTGGAGATAAATTCATAACAACTACAGAAAACAAAAAAAGGAAAACCCAAGAAGTATATAGCAATAAATAATACTTTCTTAGATTCTCCCCCCTAAGTGTAATTTTTTCACAAAAAGATAGAAAATTAAGAATTGGTAATCGGTAATGGGGGATTGGGGATTGGGAATTGGGGATTGGGGATTGAGTTAAAGATTTTTCTACCCCCTCTACCCCCTCTACCCCCTCTACCCCCTCTACCCCCTCTCCCCTTGTCCCCCATCACCCCATCCCCCCATCACCCCTTCATCCTCTCCCCCAAAGCTTCCCTCGCGTGTTCTCTATCGTCGAA
>JBARZF010000784.1:0-6636 GCA_049649675.1 Rivularia sp. (in: cyanobacteria)
AACAAAATTATCCGCTCTTTTGATTAAATTTATTTAATCAAATGTTTTTCTCGCTGTTCCCTGCTCCCTATTCCCTGTTCCCTTTTTTGAACGTTTTTTTAGCATACTAAGTGCGGAAGAGCCATAACTTTTAATCCTTCTATATTTAGTAATTTTGTAAATATTTTAATATCTTTTTTCGAGGTCATTGTAGTAAATACATCCGCTGTGCGGACTGGCTGGTTTTAACTAACTTTTTTATCAACTAATAGTGTTTTGCCAGTTTTCTAAACATTTATCAATTATTTGATAATTTTTTTTACATTTAAGAATTGAACTATGATTCGTTAGCGAAGCGTGCCGCTTTGCGGCATATAGCGCAGCGGCTCCTGTGGCAGGCTTTAGTTCTTAAGGTTTTGACAAGTTGATTTACTAGCCTGTCTCTACGCAATCGAATCAAGCGCAGCGGTAGTTCAATTCCCGGCACCAACGAGTCAATGTGCGCTATTCCTTCTTGATTTGATGGTTTTTTATTGTATTTTTAGCATACTAAGTACTGAAGAACCAAACTTTTTATGTGAAAAAAGTAACTTCTTTTTATTTAGTTTATACAAAATCTGACATACAAATAAGGTTTGCGAGATGGCGAGCGGGTTGCAGAGATAGTTACCGGGTTGGGGAGATAGCGAGCAAGATGCTCGCACTATGTGTTTGTTAGAAAAATATCGGTTGCGGGTTAAGGAAATAGCGAGAAAGATGCTTGTCAGAAATGGACAAGCTGCGTTCGTAAAACGAGGAGATAGCTTTAGAACACAATACATTTTAATCAGAAATAACTTACGTAACGACAACGGAAAATATAATATAGTGTTCCAGACGTTGAGATACCTCCCTACTTTTTTTAAGGAGGCTTTGCATAAGTCCTAAAGTAGTGTGAGCGTCTCGCTCACTAGTTAAAATTCATAATTCCTAATTCTTAACCTCTTATTCCTAACCCCTTATTCCTAACCGCTAACTCTTAACTCCCAACTCTTCAATCTAAAATCTAAAACAAAAACATCCGTTGTTAAAATCCCTGCATCCTTTAACCTTAATTTGATAAGCTAATATTCGTCATCTACCGATTACAATGCCAGACTTAACACCTAATTCTAGTTTTAGTTTGACTCTACGTTTGGAAATCCCCAATCAAATCGGGATGTTCGCTAGCGTAACCAATGCGATCGCATCAACTGGGGGTAATCTCGGCCAAATTGATTTGATTGAGCAGAGCAGACAGGTTTCGATTCGCGATATCACCGTTGATGCTGCAAGTACGGAACACGCTGACAATATTATCCAAGCGGTTAAATCGTTGCCGGTTATCAAGGTTATAGATGTCTATGACCGCACTTTTGATTTACATCGCGGCGGTAAAATTAGTATTACCAGCAGAATTCAACTCAAGAGTATATCCGATTTGGCAATGGCTTATACTCCCGGTGTGGGACGCATTTGTAGCGCGATCGCTCAAAACCCTGAGGAAGTTTACAATTTAACTATTAAACAAAATACTGTTGCTATTGTTACTGATGGTAGTGCCATTCTTGGGTTAGGTAATTTAGGTCCGGAAGCTGCTTTACCAGTCATGGAAGGGAAAGCAATGCTATTTAAAGAGTTCGCTGGTATCGATGCTTTCCCCATCTGCCTTGCAACTCAAGATACAGATGAAATTATCAGTGTGGTGAAAAATATTGCTCCCGTATTTGGGGGTGTGAATTTAGAAGATATTGCCGCACCTCGCTGCTTTGAAATTGAAGCGAGATTAAGGGAAGAATTAGATATTCCGGTGTTTCACGACGATCAACATGGAACGGCGATTGTCACCTTAGCTGCGTTATTCAACGCTTTGAAACTAGTACAAAAGCAAATGGAAGAAATTCGCATTGTTATCAACGGTGCCGGAGCCGCTGGGGTAGCGATCGCTAAGTTACTCCGTAAAGCCAAAGCCAAGGAAATTTGGATGTGCGATTCCAAAGGGATTATTTCTACGAGTCGGAATAACCTAAATCAAGAAAAGCGCGAATTTGCCGTCAAAACATCGGGTAAATTAGCCGACGCGGTAAAAGATGCGGATGTATTTATCGGTGTCAGCGCTCCGGGAGTTTTGACACCGGAAATGGTGAAGACGATGGCAAAGGATGCAATTGTATTTGCAATGGCGAATCCAGTACCAGAAGTTCAACCTGAGTTAGTTAGAGACGACGTTGCGGTTATAGCTACAGGGCGCAGCGACTACCCAAATCAAATTAATAACGTGTTAGCTTTTCCAGGAGTATTTCGCGGTGCCTTAGATTGTCGTGCAGCAACAATTACTACCACAATGTATCTCGAAGCAGCCAGTGCGATCGCCTCTTTAATTAAACCATCAGATTTAAGCAAAGAGAACATCGTACCGTCAGTTTTTGACGAACGAGTATCGAGCGTCGTTGCAGGTGCAGTGCAGCGTGCGGCACGTGAAGGGGATATTGCGCGACGATAGATGAGGATGGGGGGATGGGGAGATGGGGAGATGGGGGGATGGGGAATTAAGAATTAGGAATTCATCTGTAGTGGGAGCATCTTGCTCCCTGGCTGTTTCTCAAACGAAAAAAATCCCCAATCCCTAATTACCAATTACCAATTACCAATTATCAATTCCCAATTCCCAATCCCCCATTACCAATCCCCAATTCCCAATCCCCAATCACCAATTACCAATTACCAATTACCAATTACCAATTACCAATTACCAATTACCAATTACCAATTACCAATTACCAACTCACTGATTTAAAAACTTGAGATAATCGTTACTCAACTCCTTGACTGCTGCATCATAAAATTGCTTACCGTGTTCTGGTGTTGCTAATGCTGGGTTTGAACCCATTCTGCCGTCGGGGTAATTTTTGCGGAAGTCGGCAGCACTGTAAATTCTGTGTCCTTTTGCTACTTCTGGTGATAGCTCGGCTTGTTTGATCGAATCTGGATATACATATTGCGTTAAAGCAACTTCGGAAGGAGTGGCGTGAGAGCCTTCTTCGTCGCCGTATAATTCCTTAGCTAATTTGTATACGGTACTGCACATAAACCAGTTGCCGACTTTGCACTTCACTTTGTCGGCGTTGGGAATATTTAAATCGGCTAAATCAAAATATGTTTCGGAAAAAGCGGCTTTGAGAGTTGCCATATTCCCACCGTGTCCGTTGATAAAGTAAAACTTGGTAAAACCAGCTTTCGCCAAACAAGTTATATATTCTTTAACAACTTGAATCATCGTACTGGGGCGCAAGCTAATCGTGCCAGGAAATGCCGTGTGATGCAGTGCCATTCCTATATTGATTGTTGGTGCAACTATTGCTTGAGTTGATTCGCCGACACCATGAGCTAAAGATTCCGCACATATTGCATCGGTACCAATTAATCCGGTTGGACCATGTTGTTCTGTGGAGCCTATAGGAAAGATGATACCTTGAGATTGCTGTAGATAAATTTCAACTTCTTGCCAGGTACTTAGGTGCAGTAACATTTTTTGATGATTGTTGTGTGAGTGAATACTATCTATTTTGAGTGAAACTGCTATTTAAGGGGTTGTAAATACAAAATTCTTGCACAAAGACTGGTTCGTAGTAGCGCTGTACTTGCCTCCGAATTGGGAAATATGAGGCGAGTCATCGCGCTACTACGAACCTCGCTCGCTTATCAGAGCCTTACTAAAATGCATTACAAGGTAGAACTTTACAACAAGATTAAAAGTTTCTTCTTTGTTTCTTCTTTAATTTATATTCAATTTTATAAAATTCTGACTGCTCAAGTTTCAATTTCAGATTACTTTGAGACTATGCTAGTTTTCAAACTTTTTATCTTCTTTCTAAACTAATTAAATCCGAACTTTTAAATATTTATATGCGTAAATATGCTTGAAAAATATTTGTAAAAAGTAAATACAGCTAAAATGGAAAACTGCGAATATTATGAAAAGTATTCGATCAAATCTTAATTTATAGCTACTAACCACTAACCACTAACCACTAACCACTAACTATTATCTCAAATTACTTGAGCGTCATAACCAAAAGAAAATTTTGATGCGACTTTTCGCCAAATCTCCTATTTAAGAACATCTAATTAATTCAGAGGTTGTTAAAAAGGTTGACGCTCAATTTTAATTATCGATATTGAGTACTGCTATTTGACGTTATTCAAAATAATCTTTAACAGTAAGACTGAATATCTTCACCGCACTGGTCTACTAAGTAACATAAAGCCTTAAAACGCAAACTAACAAACTGTTCGTACAGTGGATTTATTTTGCATAAAGGCGGAATATGAGCCAGTTTACGTCCTAGTAGCACTATATCTCGTTCAAACGGACAATCGGCTGGAATAAGTTTTGCTATAAAATGTGCAAATTTACGATTGTGGATTTCTAGAGAATCTAGCCATTTACGTAAAGGCTGTAAAAAGTCAAATTTTGGCTTCATTGATTGCTTTTGACTTTTCGCTTGACTGTTTAAGTCTGTAAAATTATTAATTGCTTCTAACATAACTATTGTTAGTTTCCCCTCAGATTGTTCCTAAGAATCCGACTATAAATTCACAAAAGCACTGAGATAGTTTCTCGTTTTTAATGCTTTCGCTATTTATTATTTTACTTAACCATACAGCTAAAAACTGTTCTAGTTACTACAGAAATACAAAGATTCGATAAAGTTCCCGATTTCTAATTTAATTCATGACGTAAGTTACTGTTGATCTTCTCTTAACTTAACGTACAATCAATGCTTTTTCCGAATGTAGTACCTTAAGATGGAATTTCTTCCAGATATTTTTTTTATTTACTCTGACTATAGCTAGATTACACTCCAATCCATCTGCTTTTCTACTACGATTTTAGTCTATTACCTATTTCCCTAATTGTCATGCATTTTACAAATTTTAATGTTATTAATAATTTTTTAATAACTATATGTAGATTTGGGGAAGAAATGTAATTTAATATTATTTTTTGATTTACGAATACAAGTCAGTTAGCAGTTATCAGTTATCAGTTATCAGTTAAGAATAAAAATGATTAACTCCTAACTCTTAACTCCTAACCATGTTACTCAGTTTGTGTATTCCTCCGAAGACTAGCAGCCAAAGCACTACTACGAGCCAATGAATAAAGATGATTATCCATAGAGAGCCTGTTAGAGCATAGGTTATAGTGCAGGTGATTCCGAGCAGGGTTGCTAAGGTGAGGAAAATTGGTTGAAAAAAGGTGGGGTATCCATCTTTGTATAATGTTTTGGCGTTTAATGGATGGTAAAGAATGAATATGAGTAAACTTAATGCTGCCCATAGACTCCATCTTTGCCAGTTGACTGCTTCTGTGGAATGGGGAATAAATAAAACTCGAAAAAATAATTCTTCTGTAATCGCGGGTGTTATTAAACAGCGTAATGCTAACAGGGAATATTCTATGGGTTTAGCCTGCCAAATTTGAAAGCGCAAAAATCCGGTAGAGAAGCCTAACGGTAGCGTAATGATTGTAAAAGTTAAAATTGCCAGAGTTGCAATTAACCAATCGTGGAAGGTTGGAATGAATGCGGAAGCTAGGATGCGGTTGAGCAGAATTGAAATTATCGGCACGTTGGTAAAAGGAAGTTTTATTTCACCGAGTAGGGGTGTGGGTGCTAAAGGTGCAATTTCCCGATTCCATCCTCCTACTTGATAAGTTTGTAGAAACCATAATTTTGCTTTTTGTTTCCAGAATAAAGTGGCTAGCTCATCTTGTGCTTGTCTGGGCATCATGGTGCGCCAGCTTGTTAATGCAGCCCATATACTAAAATCTGTGAAAGTTTCTTTGGTGTCGCCGATTCCTGCTAAATTATCTACGCTGCTTTGCCAATCGGAACGTACTATTCTTAAAGGTAGCAGTTGTTGTTCTAATTGTTTACTTAAATTAATGAGTTGTTGAAAGCGTAAGGTTTGGGGATGGTTGGGATGTGTTTGCAGCCAGTTTTGAATTTTGGGATTTGATTTAATTTTTTGTTTGATAATTGCGTAAGCGGCGTAAAGTGCTTGGGAGGAGTCTTGAATGCAGGAAGTTGCTGGTGTAACGGTGGCATTTCCGGTACCATCTCCCACCCGATAGCGTGCCATCATTATTTTTAGTTGACGCTCAAATTCGGTTAATGGTGAGATGATGATGTTATCAAAATTATAATCTTGAGTAACTGGATCGAATTTTACAAGAATATCGGTAACTGGACGAGTAAATAACCATCCTCGCTGCAAGTTACCCATGTAATCTGCCCAAGTATGCGTTCCCGAAATGATTCCATCTGAGTTATGAGCATAAACTTGATGATATTTGATGTCAAATTCTAATTCTTTGGTGAAGGGGTTGCGGATTATTTCAGCGATACCAAATGCAAAATGTCCGGTAATGGTTTTTGGTACACCTAAAGCTTCGGCTTTTTCACCACCTATTCCACCGAAAACGTTGATTACTATAGCTTTGTCTCCTTCTCGCCATTTAGAAACTGGATATTCAAATTCGGTTGAGGTGGGATCTATTAAAACTTTTGTCAGTTTACCTTTATCTTCAGGGGTAATTTCCCAATATTTTTTTAGATAATTTTGTGCGGTTTG
>JBARZF010000785.1:0-1963 GCA_049649675.1 Rivularia sp. (in: cyanobacteria)
GACCATAATAATACTAAGGTTTCACTTGTGATTTGAAAATATGCGGATTTTTTTCCTGAGTTTAAAACTCATTACGTGCCTTTTTAAAGGATATTACCTTCTTCCTCCTAACTCGTGCCTTCGTTTATATATTTTTCTGATTTATCGACTTTTTTGTAGTCACAAAAAAAGGTGAGTGAAAAATTGTAAGCTCAAATGTAAATAAAAGTTAATATAATCTGAACTTAGCTCAAATGTTAAGTATAGTACAATTGCTACTTAAGTAACAAGTATAAAAATAGTCCGCAGAAAGATATTGACGATTATCGAATGAAATGTTAAAACGTGTCATTAGATACTTTTATAAATATACTTATTCGTGAGACGGAGTGATTATATCAACTGCTCTGGCGACAAACTATCATGATGAGAATTGCCGTAGAGACAGAAAATTCTTGAAATGTTTCCTGTTGAAGGGAGGCTGTCTGCACCGATTATAAGCTAAATTCTAAATCTAAGTTGTAATGATAGATTATTCCGTATCCGTGATTATCTGTACTGTGAATAGGGGTCATTTTTTACAGTACGTTATGGATGCTGTTTCTCGCTGGCAATATTCCTTTGAAGAGTTAATTGTAGTTGTTGGTCCGACATTTGATGATACCGAATTTGTTTTATCGGAATATAAAAGTATTATCAATAAAACTATATTTATTGACCAAAAAAATGTGAGTGTGGCTCGAAACTTGGGCTTGAAAGCAGCATCTGGAGATATCATTTTCTATCTTGATGATGATGTAATTCCTCCCGAAAATTGGATAGAAAAACATTTACAAATTCATCTGCAACAAGGAGCTAATTGTGGTTGTGTTGGTGGAGCAGTTATCGATAAAACGAAACCATTACTTTCCTTACAATTTGATTGCGGTGTTAATAGTCTTTTGAGTGAATCTCGACCAGTTTTATCTGCTGATGCACAACATGACTATTTATCAAAGCCTGATTGGTTTCGCAGTATTATGGGTGCCAATGCTTCCTATAAAAGAGAAGCATTAGTGAAAATCGGCTATTTTGATGAGTTTTTTGAGTATTTTCTGGAAGAAACAGATGTTTGCTTGCGCTTGCATCAGGCTGGTTATAGGATTTGCAATGTAAATGCACCTGTAGAGCATTACGTGCAACCAAGTCATAACCGTGCGTTTGCGAAGCACATGCCGAAGGCTTATCGCCAATATCTGACTTGCTGGTATTCCCTTGCTAAAAATACTACTTACTTTGCTCTCAAGCACGGTTTTCCAAGAATAGCTTTACCGATATTTACTATACGTCTCACTGGGCTGCTTATCTATCGTTGTTTGTTAAGAATTTTACGCCTTAAATTTACTCACAATATTTCAAACTATTTGTTATTTCAATATATTCAAGATTCTATTGTCGGTGTTCGTCACGGTTGGAAGGCTGGAATGAAGTTGTATAATACTCAGCCACGAAAAATTGCAGAAGTCGGAATTAAACAATCTAAGTTGATGCTTAACGGAGAATAGGAAATGTCATATTTAGTACATCATCTTTTAGAAAACAGTGCCCAGCAATATCCAGATAAAGAAGCTGTCGTCTACTTTAAAGATTGCGTTGCATCCCCTATGGCGATCGCCATCATTACCAGTTTTGGGAAAGAACTATGAACAAAAATGATGTCCCTAAAATTTACGATGAAGATTATGCCCAAAGGTACAACAAGAAATTTATTTTTAGTGATTGTCATGCTGATTTTGAAGAAGCGGTACTTAGAAGTTTGTTAAACGAGCTTGGCAACGAAATTAAATGGTTAGATGTGGCTTGTGGTACGGGTTACTTCCTGAGTCGCTTTCCTAATATAAAGCGTTGTGGTATGGATATTTCTCCTGCAATGCTTGATGTTGCTCGAAAAGATAATCCAGAAGTCAGCTTTGTCGAAGGTGACTTTAAGGATAAGTACTTACAG
>JBARZF010000786.1:0-21463 GCA_049649675.1 Rivularia sp. (in: cyanobacteria)
ATTGATTGCATTACCAATTGATGCTAGTAAGATTGTACTCAAGGGTATGCTTGTGGCAAATTTCCCAGGAGGTATTTACAGTTATGAATAGTTTATTCATGGTTTCTCATTGGCTGCTTGATAAATCTACAAAGGTTTTATTAAGGAATTTATTGAAGCTGAGAAACCGTCATTTACTCATATTCGATATTATTGTTTTCGCGATTACGCCGCTTTTAGCCCTGATACTGCGATTAGATGGCAATTTAGCTCTCCAAGCATACATACCCGATTTAGTAACGGCAACATTGCTTTTTTTAGCCGTTAAGATAGGTGTTTTTTATAGTTTCGGTTTTTATCGTCGTTATTGGCGATATGCGGGTGTAGAAGAATTGACCTACGTGGCTATGTTAATAGTGGCTGCGGTGGTAATCCAAACTCTGTTATTTGATGTTGTGGATTTTACTCAACCTTGGGCTGTAGATACGTTACCACAATCACTACCATATATTGATGGATTGCTTTCATGCATTTTCATTGGTGGGTTACGTTTTAGCGTTCGGGTTGTTGAGAGAACTAAACATTCCCGTATCGCTTTTAGCCCTGGATTTCACCATCAAGGGGAACGAGTACTTATAGTCGGTGCGGGAAGTGCTGGAGTAAGTCTTGTAGAAGAAATGCAGAAAAACTATGATTTGGGTTTTCGTGCTGTCGGATTTATTGACGACGATAGAACCAAATTAAACGCACGCATTCGAGGAATTCAGGTTTTTGGCGATCGCCATTCGATTCCCGATCTTTTAGAACCTTTAAATGTAAATAAGGTAATTATCGCAATGCCTTCGGTAGCAGGGGAAGTGATTCGGGAAATCGTGGATATTTGTAAATCTACCGGAATACAAACCTGTACCTTACCGGGAATACACAAAATCCTTAACGGTAAAGTCAGCTTAAACAGTATCCGAGATGTGAGAATTGAGGATTTACTCAGACGCGAACCCGTACAGACAGAGATTGAAAAAGTTGCTGAATTTATCAATGGAAAACGAATTTTAATTACAGGTGCGGGTGGTTCGATTGGTAGCGAACTTTGCCGTCAAATTTGCTCTTGTCATCCTAAAGAAATCATGTTGGTAGGGCATGGTGAAAATTCCGTCTTCAATATTCAGCAAGAATTAAATCTACTCGTAAAAATTTTAAAAGACGAGAGCAGAAGTACGGGAAATGCGACTCGGATTCATGGATTTATAGTCGATATCCGGTTTAAGGATAGACTCAAACACGCTTTCGATAAATTCCAACCGGACGTAGTTTTCCATGCAGCAGCACATAAGCACGTGCCCTTGATGGAAATGAATTCCCCAGAAGCAATTACCAATAATGTAATTGGCACCAAAAACTTGGTTGAAGAAGCATTGCGATGCAACGTCAAACACTTCGTGATGATTTCCACCGATAAAGCGGTAAATCCTACCAACATCATGGGTGCTAGTAAGAGAGTTGCGGAAATGGTGGTATTACAAACGGCAAAACAAAGCGGTAAATCTTACCTTGTAGTACGTTTTGGTAATGTCTTAGGTAGTAGGGGCAGCGTGGTTCCTACCTTTAAAAAGCAGATTGCCGCAGGTGGCCCGATAACCGTAACTCATCCAGATATCTGTCGTTACTTTATGACTATTCCCGAAGCGGTACAGCTGGTTTTACAGGCAGCAGTTTTGGGTAGAGGTGGCGAAGTACTGATGCTGAATATGGGCGAACCTGTAAAAATTGTTGATTTAGCCTCAGAGTTGATTAGACTTTCTGGTTACAGAGTAAATCAGGATATAGATATAGTTTTTACAGGCTTGCGACCGGGAGAGAAATTGTTTGAAGAGTTGTTTATAGAAGGAGAAGAATACGACCCAACGGAACATGAAAAGCTGTTTATGGTGAAGAATTCGAGCCGAATTATACCGACAAGTTTGAATGTCTCAGTAGAAGCACTTTGTCAGGCTGCCGATAAAAATGATACTAATTCAATCAAGTTTTTATTGGAGCAGTTGGTTCCGGGTTATAAGCCGAAGTATTTAGATGATTGGGGGCAGAAAGAAGATTTTATGAATAATAATTCTCCTGCAAACGAAGCGAAGGAAGGTAATAAGAAAAAAGTTGAACCGAAAAGCGCCTAAATCTTTTGGAGGAAGAAAAATAGACTCATATTGTGGTAAATATGTGTTTATGAAAATCTACATTCATAGGATGTGTTTAAGAACACAATGGATATGAAAACAAGCTTTAGACAGTATGCCAGTAGTTTATCTTTAATCGCGATTGCTGGTTTAAGCTATGGGTGCCGTATCATGCCTTCAAATGCTTCTACAGTAAATACCTCGTATTCCGAAAGTTTTGAAAATTTTCCTAATCCGGAAAGGGGATTTTATATTCCAGTAAACCCCATTGGAAATAACCCTGTTTTTCCTTTAAAACTTTCACAATTAGAAGCAGTTAGAGACGAAAATATGAGTTTGGTTCGCCGCACTTATTTACTCTCTCAATTTAGAGATAAACCGTTATCTGAGTCATTTTTGAATTTGGTTGCAGATGATTTAAAAACAGCAAGAGAAGCTGGGATAAAGTTAATTATCAAGTTTACATATAATTGGTTAGATGGAGGTGATGATGCTCCAAAAAATATTATCCTTTCTCATATGGAACAGCTAAAGCCAATACTTCAGAATAACTATGATGCTATTGCATATTTACATACGGGTTTTATCGGATATTGGGGAGAATGGAATCGTTCAACAAATGGTTTGCTGAACACTCCAGATAAGAGAGATATCTTGTTTAAATTCTTGTCCGTGGTTCCATCTGAAAGAATGGTGGCTCTACGCTATCCACATGATAAAACACGTATTTACGATAATGAAAATCCGCTGACTTCTTCTGAAGCTTTCAACAAATCCAATCGAGCTAGAACGGGAGCCCATAACGACTGCTTCGTAGCTAGTATAGATGATTGGGGCACTTATAAAGATACAGACCAAAGCATTATAGAACAACAAAAAAACTTTCTCAACCAAGATAATCAATATGTAGTGCAGGGAGGTGAAACATGTAACTCCAATAGTGATGCACAACCTTACATAGGTTGTGATAATGCTTTGCAAGAATTGGAACGGATGCGTTGGAGTGCAATAAATTCTCGTTTTGAGCAAGGCGTTTTAGATACCTGGAGAAACGAAGGATGTATCGAAGAGATAAAACGCCGTCTGGGTTATCGATTCAAGCTTGTAAATTCAGAAATTTCCACTAGTTTAAAACCGGGTGGCAAGTTTTTTGCCAACTTGGAAGTTGAGAATCTTGGATGGGCTAGCCCTTACAACCCGCGTTTGCTAGAAATAGTTTTACGCAACCGTGAAACGAACCAAGAATACTATTTGCGAGTGAATGAAGATCCTCGAAGTTGGTTGCCAGATAGTAGTAATACTATAAATGTAGAAGCTGGCTTACCTGAAAGTATAACTTCTGGAGAATACGATGTATTTCTAAATTTACCAGACCCAACACCTAAATTGTACAATCGCCCCGAATATTCAATTCGGCTTGCAAATGTAGATGTTTGGCAAGAATCTACAGGATACAACTCCCTATTACGTAGCATTGTTGTTGATGCAAACGCTCAAGGAGATACTTATTCAGGTCAGAATTATTTTCAATCACGGTAATTATTAAAATAATAATGAAAAACCTGCAATCTGCTGTATTTGGTTTTTGGAGAAAATTGACAAGCGGCTCTACAAATAGACAAATATTTGGAGCAGCTCTTACAGTTGGTTTGGGAACAGGTTTGGTCAAAATAGCTGCGATGGCAAAAGAATTGGTAGTAGCTTGGAGATTTGGCACGCAGGATGAATTAGATGCATTTTACATTGCTCTATTAGTTCCTAGCTTTGTAATTAATGTTATTGCAGGTTCTTTCAATTCAGCATTTATCCCTACCTATATTCAGGTACTTCAAAAGCAAGGAGTTAAAGCAGCCCAAAAACTTTTCAGTAGTGCAACACTGTGGAATATAGGGCTGTTAGTAATTGCAGGTATATTTATTTTGATAACCGCTCCAGTGTATTTGCAATTGATTGGATCGAGTTTTAATTCTCAGAAATTAGGCTTAACATTCAATCTGCTTTTAGTAATCGTGCCTTTGATTGTGCTGTCGGGCGTTATGGAAATATGGGGTGCAGTCTTTAATGCCCGAGAACATTTTGCTCTATTTGCTTTGGTGCCAATAATTACTCCTATAGTAAGTTTCATACTGCTATTAGAATTAGAATCATGGGGAATCTTCGCTTTAGCCGCTGCAATATCGTGCGGTGCGTTAATAGAAACAGCGATATTGGGTGTGGGACTTCATAAGCAAGGTATTTCACTCTACCCAAAATGGTACGGATTCGACTCCAACTTACGTCAAGTTCGCAACCAGTATACCCCAATGATTGCAGGATCTTTGATGATATGCAGCGCCGGTACTATAGATCAGGTAATGGCAGCGATGTTATCACCCGGTAGTGTTGCAGCGTTAAACTACGGTAACAGACTGATTGCCTCCCCTATTAGTTTGATGAGTATAGCTTTAGGCACTGCTGTCATTCCCTATTTTTCAAAAATGGTTGCTTCTGGGGATTGGGAAGGTGTAAGTCATACTCTTAAACGTTACCTTTTAATTATTTTTTTGATTACCGTACCCTTAGCGATAATCATGTTTGTTTTTTCCCAACCTATTGTAGAGTTATTTTTTCAAAGAGGCTCATTTACCAGCAAAGATACAATTATAGTAGCAGAAATACAAGCATTTTATGCTTTACAAATACCATTTTATATAGCCAACATTTTAGTTGTCAAATTAATTTCATCAATCCAACAGAATCATTTATTAATGTGGGTTTCGGGATTTAATTTAACAGTTAATATTTTGGGAAACTATGTTTTTATGCAATTTTTAGGTATAAAAGGTATAGCTTTATCTACTAGTTGTGTATATTTGTTTTCTTTTGTATATTTATTTATTGCGGCAAACAAACAATTAGAAAGATATAGGAATATATGAAATCCATGAGATTAACATTCGTAATTTCATCTCTAGGTAGCGGTGGTGCAGAAAGAGCTTTAGTGTTATTAGCTGAAGGCTTATTGAAAAATGGTCATGAAGTGAGTCTAGTAACACTTTCTGGAAAAGAAACTTACTTCTATGAAGTTGATAATAGAATTACAATATATGCTCTTGATATTGCGAATAAATCTCGTAGTTTTATTGATGCAATATGGAATAATTTATCTCGTATTTGGGTATTAAGACAAAAGATTTGTTCGCTAAAACCAGATATTGTAATTTCGTTTCTAACTGAAACAAATATCTTGGCACTATTAGCACAGATGAATACGGGTATCCCAGTTATAATCAGCGAACAAAATAACCCTCTTTTAGATTCTAGTGGTTTTTTGTGGGATAATTTGCGACACTTCACTTACCCGAAGGCGACAAAAGTAGTAAGTTGCAGCAAAGGGGTTGATGATTATTTTGATTGGATAGCACAAAATAAAAGAGCAGTAATATACAATCCATTGACACCAATTACAGACGATAAAAACACAAAAAATTTATCAGATAAAGTTGATTTAGATAAAAAATTGCTTGTAGCTATGGGGCGTTTAACCTATCAAAAAGGTTTTGATATTTTATTGTCAGCCTTCAATAAAATTGCTCGCAAATATCCAGAATGGCAGCTTGTCATATTAGGAGAAGGAGAGCTACGTGACGAGCTTGAGAATCTGCGAGATAAATTAGGATTAAATCATCAAGTTAGCTTACCCGGACGAATCAAAAATCCCTTTCCTTTGTTAAAACAATCAGAAATATTTGTATTATCTTCACGTTATGAAGGTTTTGGTAACGTCATAATTGAAGCAATGGGCTGTGATTGTGCGGTTATTTCTACAGATTGTCCTAGCGGACCGCGAGAAATAATTAATCATGGTGTAAATGGGATTTTAGTACCTACAGAAGATGTATCAGCATTAGCAGCAGCTATTGAACGTCTTATTTCAAATCCAGAAGAAGCCAAAAAGTTAGCCAAAATAGCTAAAGAGACAGTAGTCCGATTTAGTTTGGAGCGGATAGTAGAAAATTGGGAGGCGTTAATAACTGAGGTTATAAATAAAAATCCACAATCTCAAATTAAATTTAAGCATCATCGGGATTCTATTGGAGATAATCGTAAAGATAATTTTTCTGCTGTCACAACAAACAAATAATATTTATTGGAGGAATTGATGCTGGCAGTAGCATATTTAGGATTAACATTATTTATTCTATTAATAGAATTTTTGAGAAAAAAGAAAGTAGTATTTGACTTTTTGAGTTTTTTTCATTTAATGTTTTGCTTAATGTATCCTATCCCGGCTTTTTTGATGTCAGCTAACTTAGGTTCTGATGGGGTCGAAGATACCGGAGTATTTAAGTTTAGTATTTACGATGCTCAACTCTTATTAGCAATATTTTTGGGATATTTTACCATTCTGATTAGTTTCTACAGCGCTTCTGCTCAAAATTATGCAAGAAAAATAACTATTACGTGGCAAAGTGAGAAAAAGGTTTTCAGGATAGCAATATTATTGTTATTGTTTTCATGCATATCTGTACAGATATATGCTTCTCAATTTGGTGGAATATTGAGTGCAATATCCAAGGCGACTTTTATCAGAATGACTCTGGCTGAAGGAGGAAATTTAGTATTCTTCAAGCATTTTATGTTTCTATCATTTTGTCCTTCATATTTACTAGCTGCTTTTATTTTCGATCGAAAAAGAAGAAAAAACAAATTATTTTTATATACTGCATTCGTAATTTCTGCTATTTATACGATAATTGGAGTTACAATTACCGGTGGTCGCGCACATTTAATAATTTATTTTTTAACTTTTTATTTAGTTAGAGTCATAAAAAATAGAAAAATTCCTTGGTTATTAACTATTTATCTAATAGTACCATCTATTCTTTTTATTTTATATGGAAAATCATTATTTTTCAGTTTGAGTGGTATAAAAGATGGCTTTGATTCTGTTATAAAATTATTTATAACGGCAGTGGAAAGTCAATCAGAAAATTCTGACGGATTGAGTAGCTTAGTAGAAAACTTTTCCTATCAAATATATTCTCTGAAAGCCGCTTTGTATGCAGAATACCCACTACGTTTATTTATCGATTGGTATTATGGAATAATTAGTTTTCTTCCAGAACGGTTAATAGAAATTGAGCTTCCAGAAACTTTATCAAGCCTTAATACTCGTAATATTGTTGGGAATAATGATTTTATGATTCCAACAGGAATGTTTGCTTTTAGTATTTATAGTTTTTCTTGGCCGGGATTAATAATTGTTTGTTTGATTTATGGCTGGATTGGTTCCTTTCTAGAAACAATTCTTTATAATAATTTAAATCAAGCTGCTTGGATGCCTTATATTTATGTGATGGTAGCGCAGATTTGGATAGACTTTTTTACGGCAGGAGACCCAGAAATTTTCTTATTTGGAGATTTTGGCTATTTATTATCACTTTTTATATTGTTTACAGTAGGTAGTAGAATCTCAATACACAAATTTAAAATATATAAACATATATAAAATAAAATTTAAAGAAGGGCGATAATGTTATGTTAATCAAAGATAAGTCATCAAACAAGTTTGTAATCCTTTTTATCATCACCGATTTAGATACTGGTGGCGCAGAAATGATGCTTTATCAACTGCTATCAAGAATTGATAGAGAACTTTTTAGCCCTGCGATTATTTCTCTTCTAGAACCTGGTAAATTAGGCGATCGCATTGCAGCTAATGATATTCCAATTTACACGCTGAATATGAAGCAAGGAGTACCCACACCAAGTAATATTTGGCGACTAACTGAGATAATTCGTCAAATCAAGCCAGATATAATTCAAGGTTGGATGTATCATGGCAATATCGCAGCACTGTGGGCAAAGTTATATTTTTTATATCGCGTGCCCGTTTTATGGAGTATTCACTACTCTCCTACTTCATTAAGTTTGGAAAAAAGATTAACTGCATTATTGATTAAATTGGGGGCTTATCTTTCTCCCTTGAGTGCGAGTAATATATTTGTTTCTCAAACCAGTCGTCAACAACATGAAAAGTTAGGTTATCGCAGCAAACACAATTGCGTTATACCTAACGGTTTTGATACTTCTGTTTTTGTGCCCTCATCAACAGCTAAATCGGAGATTCGATTTGAACTCACTTTACCTGAAGATAGTATTTTAATTGGCATTATGGGGCGCTATCATCCCATGAAAGATCATAGTAATTTTTTGAAAGCTGCGGCTTTGATATCGCGAAAATATGACAATATATATTTTATATTAGCCGGAACGGGAGTAGATAAAAACAACCAAAATTTAGTTAACTTGATTCAAGAATATCAGTTAGTCAGGCAAACAAAATTATTAGGAGAGCGACGGGATATACCGGCAGTAGCTGCGGCATTGGATATTGCGACATTGGCATCCGCCTATGGTGAAGCATTTCCTTTAGTTGTTGGTGAAGCTATGTCTTGCGGTATACCTTGTACAGTAACAGATGTGGGGGACTCAGCTTTTATTGTGGGAGATGCGGGAAGAGTTGTAGCACCACGAAATCCAGAAGCATTGGCTCAAGCTTGGGAGGAGTTAATTGAGATGGGAACAACTAGTAGGCAAGCATTAGGTAAAGCAGCAAGAGCAAGAATTAATAAATTATTTTCAATAGAATCTATAGTATCTGAATATGAAAAGCTGTACTCTAGTCTGGCTCAAATTTAGATGATTACGACTTCAAAAATATTCGATCAATTTGGTTACTTGATAGCTAATAAAACACCATTTATGAAACGTATAGCTTTTTTTATTCCTAGCATGGCAGGGGGTGGTGCAGAGAAAGTAGTAGTTAATTTACTTAAAGGTATGTTGTCAAAAGATGTTTCTTTAGACTTGGTTCTAGTTAGTGCGACTGGGGCATACATGAACCAAATACCTCCAGAAGTGCATTTGGTTAATTTAGATACTCAAAGAGTTATTACCGCCATTGTGCCTTTAATTCGCTACCTACGACAAAACAAACCCCAGGTATTAATTTCGCATTTATGTCATGCCAATGTAATAGCAGCGCTAGCAAAGGAACTAGCATTTACTGATACTCAATTAATACTCGTTGAGCATGATACTTTATCAGTTTCGGAATCTAAATTGTTTCGGGCTAGATTTGTACCGCCATTGATGAAACTGCTTTATCCTTGTGCAGATCGAATCGTAGGAGTTTCTAAAGCAGTATCCCAGGATTTAGAAACTCAACTTAATCTGAAGAAGGGAAAAGTTAAAACAATCTACAATCCTGTAGTTAACATTGAACTTATGGAGAAAGCAAAAGCCCATTTAGACCATCCTTGGCTGCAACCAGGTTCTCCTCCTGTATTTTTAGCTGTGGGACGTTTAACACTTAAGAAAGATTTTTCTACTTTAATTAAAGCTTTTGCAAACTTAAGACAAAAAGTTACAGTTCGTTTGATAATTTTAGGAGAGGGAGAATTAAGACCGGAACTTGAAGCAACAATTGACAAGTTAGGGATTGCCGAGGATGTATTGATGCCTGGTTTTGTCAAAAATCCTTATGCCTACATGAGTCGGGCAAATGCATTCATTCTTTCTTCACTTTGGGAAGGATTACCAACTGTGTTGATAGAAGCTATGGCTTGTGGTTGTCCTGTTATTTCTACAGATTGTCCTAGCGGACCGGGAGAAATCTTAGCAGGGGGAAAATATGGAGAATTAGTTCCGACGAGCAATGTCATGGCTTTGTCAGCAGCTATGTCACGAGTACTTGAATCTCCTATAAGTAAAGAATTATCTACTAAAAGGGCAATGTATTTTTCTTTTGAACGAGCAGTTTCAGAGTATGCAGCTTTGTCTACTAATACATAGTAATCAAATAGTTCTCAAGTATTTATCAAAAATAAATTAGAGTAAATAAATATGTGTGGAATTACAGGTTTTTGGGATACATCAAGACAAATTAGTAATGATAAGTTGCCGATAGTTGTCGAGCAGATGTCTAATTCACTGATTCATCGCGGTCCGGATGATAAAGGAAGTTGGGTAGATACAGAAACAGGAATAGCCTTGGGACATCGGCGATTGGCGATAGTAGACCTTTCACCCCAAGGACATCAGCCGATGATTTCTACTGATGGTCGTTATGCAATTGTATTCAATGGTGAAATTTATAACTTTCTGGATTTACGAAAACAACTTGAATCCCTAGGGCACTCTTTTCGAGGTCATTCTGACACCGAGGTAATGCTAGCAAGCTTTAGTCAATGGGGTGTTGTAGAGGCAACCAAACGTTTTAATGGGATGTTTGCGTTTGCGCTGTGGGATAGATCCCAAAGAGTTTTACATTTGGGACGCGATCGCCTTGGTGAAAAGCCGCTTTACTACGGTTGGGTAGGTCGCACTTTCCTATTTGGTTCTGAGTTAAAAGCCCTCAAGGCTCATCCGGATTTTCAACCTGAAATTAACCGTGATGCTTTAGCGTTGTTTCTCCGCTATTCTTATGTACCTCAACCTTATTCGATTTATAAAGGTATCTATAAGTTACCGCCTGCTACTTTGCTTCGTTGTGATGGCGACACCATTCATCCCCAACCAATATCTTATTGGTCTGTAAAAGAAGTAGCTGAATCTGGGGTATCTAATCCTTTTACCGGCTCTGAAACAGAAGCGGTAGCTCAACTTGAGGCACTATTAAAGGATGCTGTGGCAATGCGAATGATTGCTGATGTACCTTTGGGCGCTTTTCTTTCTGGTGGAATTGATTCTTCTACCATTGTGGCTCTAATGCAGGCTCAAAGCAGTCAAAAAGTGAAAACTTTTAGCATCGGCTTTCACGAAGAAGAGTATAATGAAGCCCAGCACGCCCTTGCTGTAGCACAACATTTAGGTTGCGAACACACAGAACTTTACGTCACACCGGAAGATACACAGGCTGTGATTCCCAAATTACCCGATCTATATGACGAGCCTTTCTCCGATCCTTCCCAAATACCCACTTATTTAGTATCTCAACTAGCTAGAAACCATGTAACAGTTAGTCTTTCCGGGGATGCTGGCGATGAATTGTTTGGTGGATATAACCGCTATTTGTGGAGTAGCCGTATTTGGCAAACAATAGGTTGGATTCCTCAGATTTTACGCCATTCAATGGCTTCCGCTTTAACCGGTGTATCTCTAGAAAATTGGAATCGTACTTTTGCTGCAATTAATCCTTTACTTCCAAGCAAATTTCAACAGCCATTTGCTGGGTATAGATTACACCGGTTAGCGGAAATTTTAGCAGTTCCCGATCCGGATACCATGTACGCCACTATTGTCTCCCGTTGTACAGAGCCAGAAAGTTTTGTTATCGACAGTTCTCAACCGATTACAGCTTTAAGCGATCGCCAATCATGGGCAGACTTACCTGATTTTACTCAGAGAATGATGTTTCTTGATATGTTGAGTTATCTGCCAGAAGACATCCTTGTTAAAGTTGACCGTGCCAGTATGGGTGTAAGTTTAGAAGGTCGCATACCCTTTTTAGACCCCCGTGTAATCGAATTTGCTTGGCGCATTCCAATGTCAATGAAAATCCGTGAGGGACAGGGAAAATGGCTCTTACGTCAAGTATTGTATAAGTATGTACCACAACAGCTAATTGACCGTCCAAAGATGGGCTTCGGTGTGCCAATTGACCAGTGGTTGCGTGGTTCCTTGCGTGACTGGGCTGAAGCGTTATTAGATGAGACGCGATTGCGTCAAGAAGGCTTTTTTAATCCGCAGCAAATTCGACAAAAGTGGAAAGAGCATCTTTCGGGTAAGCGAGACTGGGAATTCCATTTATGGGATGTGTTGATGTTTCAGGCTTGGTTAGAGAAACATTATTAAATATTCAGGCACACAAGTAAGTCGGTAGAAACTTTCTACAGCTATTCAACATAATGCAGGTAAGCTTAAAAACCATTATCCTACTGCCTATTTTGCATTAGCTAATCTTCTGTCGTATTGTAAAGAGTTTCGGATTTTAATATGAACAGGACTTACGGACTATGGCTGTTGACTAGGTAGTATTTTTATTGTCACAATAAACGCATGGTGCGTGACAGGCAGCTATTAAAAGTTTTTTTACTTTTATAATTTTTAATAGGCATTCTGACCCTAAAAGCTTTACTAAATTAAAATTATCCCTAAACTATGTAAGGGCAATTACTCGAAGTTAATCTATACTACGTTTTGCCTCCACTACAGTAAAAATGTGTTTTTTGTTTAGTTATAAGAAATAACATACTTTAACAAAACTACCTGTAAATAACGAGATACTACTGTTAATCAATAATATTAAGTTTTATTCAAAAGTGATAAATATTTTAATTAATGAATAATATAGGTGTAAAACTTAGTATTGTTACCATGCTATTAATCTATTTTAGAATTGAGGCGATTAACCATAAACTATAAAATTAGTCAATAGTTTATATTCGTATTTGGAGATAAAAACTAGTTAAAGAAAAAGCATCAGTAAACATAAAATAAAATTTTATTGTGGTAGATTCATGTTAATAACAGTAGCTTTTTTAATCCGAGACTTAAACTATGCTGGCGCTCAAAGGCAGTTAGTCAATCTAGCGAAGGGACTTGATAAACGGCATTTTGATGTAACCATCTTATATTTTTATGCCGGGGGGGCGCTTGCCAAAGAGTTAGAAAATAGTGAAATTAAAGCAATCTGCTTAGACAAGAAAGAACGTTGGGATGTGATACCTTTCTTTAGACGTTTGGTTAGGCATCTTAGAGAAATAAAACCTAATATTTTGCATGGATATCTTGGGGAATCAAATCTTCTCTGTATTTTTTTGAAACCCTTTTTCCCGAAAACTCTGATGATTTGGGGGATACGTGAATCTGATACCGATCCAGACTTATATGGTTGGTTCGGACATTTCGTAAGCTATTTAGAATGTAAATTATCTCGCTTTGCTGATTTAATCATTGCTAACTCTTATGCCGGAAAATCTTATCACCAAAAGTTAGGATTTCCCGAAGGAAAGATGATAGTTATTCCTAACGGTATAAATATAGAAAGTTTTGTACCGTTACGAGAAGCGAGGAAAAAAGTAAGAAAAGATTGGGGAATCCCAGAGGATATAATTCTAATTGGTAAGGTCGGTAGATTAGATCCGATGAAAGATCATCCAACGTTTTTAAAAGCAGCAGCAATAATATGTGAAACAAGACAGGATGTAAGTTTTGTATGCGTTGGAACCGGACCTCAAATGTATGCAGAAGAATTGCACGAACTGACAGATAAATTAGGCATTAAGAATAAAGTGATCTGGTCTGGGACAAGAGGAGATATGACAGCAGTATTTAATTCTTTTGATATTGCGACCTCAGCTTCTGCTTATGGAGAAGGATTTGGCAATGTCATTGGAGAAGCAATGGCTTGTAATATACCTTGTGTAGTCACAGATGTTGGAGATTCAAAGATGATTGTTGGAGATACAGGAATAGTGGTACCACCTAGAAATCCACAAGCTCTAGCTGATGCATGGTTAAAAACGTTGGAACGAAGCAAGAATTCATTAGTAATGGATAATAGCTTTAGTCAAGTTGCAAATGCTAGAGAACGTATTGAGAAAAATTTTACCAATCAAATTCTGCATGAGAAAACTGCAATGGAACTGAAAAATATGATAGAGAGAACTTAAAAAGCTAATTACTGCCATATGAAAAATATTTTAATCATCTCTACTATCTCAGATACCCTCATAGCTTTTTAATAATCAGCATTTTTTAGTAATAAAAGTAATTTCCAATAATAAAATTAGAACAGGGTGGATAAAAATGACTAAAAATATTGTGACAGGAGCCGCAGGATTTATTGGATCGCACTTAGCAGAAGCATTGTTAAAAAGAGGAGAACAAGTCATCGGCATCGATGAATTTAACGATTACTATAATCCGATATTAAAGCGTCAGAATATTGCACATTTACAAAAATTTTCCAAATTTAAATTAGTTGAAGGAAATATTCAGTTTTTAGACTGGAAATTGTTATTTAAAGATGTTGATGTTGTTTATCATCAAGCAGCACAAGCAGGAGTCAGAGCAAGTTGGGGAGAAGGTTTCCGCGCCTACACGGAACGAAATATCAGTTCGACTCAAGTAATGCTTGAAGCAGCAAAAGAAGCTAAAAACCTTAAAAGATTTGTATATGCATCGACTTCAAGCGTATACGGTGATGCCGAAACATTACCTACCCACGAACAAATTTCTCCCAAACCAGTTTCACCTTATGGCATTACCAAATTAGCCGCTGAGAGGTTATGTGGACTATATCATAAAAACTTTGGCGTACCGTTTGTAGCACTACGTTATTTTACAGTTTACGGTCCTCGTCAACGTCCGGATATGGCGTTTCATAAATTTTACAAAGCCGTATTAGAAGACAAGGGAATTCCCATTTATGGCGATGGATTGCAAACGCGAGACTTTACTTTTGTTAGCGATGCAGTAGCCGCGAATTTAGCCGCTGCAACCGCAGAAAATGCTGTTGGAGAAATCTTTAATATTGGTGGTGGTAGCAGAGTAGTTTTAAAAGAAGTACTCGAAACAATCGAAGAAATCGTCGGTAAGCCTATCAAGAAAAACTATATTGAAAGAGCAATGGGTGATGCACGTCATACAGCTGCGGATGTGTCGAAAGCTCAACGCATTCTCTCCTATAAACCGCAGGTTTCCTTAAGAGAAGGATTAGCTCTCGAATGGGAATGGGTGAAAAATTTATATGTTTGTGCAACTAAGAATTAATTGGAAAATAAAATGAAAATTTTACACGTTTGTGCGATTGGAACCACCGCTGAAATCCTCTTGCTACCTCAGATAAATTACTTGTTATCCCAAGGGTTTGAAGTTGGCATAGCTTGTTCTTGGGATGAAGATTCTCAACGACTGCAAGAAAAGGGATATACGGTGCATCCGGTTCAAATTGACCGGAAAATTTCTCTAGTACCCAACTTTAAAAGCATTTCTGGTTTAACAAATATAATCAGAGAAAATAACTACGACCTCGTTCACGTTCATACACCAATAGCAGCAGTTTTAGGACGAATTGCAGCTAAATTAGCAGGAGTAAAAGCAATTGTGTACACTGCTCATGGTTTTCCATTTCACGATCTGTCATCTCCGAGCCAGTATTTTTTCTACTCAAATATAGAAAGATATGCCGCAACAATAACGGATTTAATCCTGACTCAGAATCATGAAGATATTGCTACTGCCAAAAAAATAGGTCTTTGTGCTGCTGAAAAATTAGCTTACTTGGGTAACGGTGTTGATATCGAACGCTTCAAACCTTCGCGACTAAATCCAGAGTCGCAATCACAATTACGTCAATCATTAGGTATACCCGATGCCAGTTTAGTAGTTGGTACAATTGGACGCTTAACCCGTAAAAAAGGAAGCGGATATCTAATTGAAGCCGCAGGTGAGCTAATTTCTGAATTTCCTAACTTACACGTTGTAGTGATTGGTTCTCAACTTACCACCGACCCCGAACCTTTTCAAATAGAACTCAAGCAAAGAATCAAAAGTCTTGGACTTGATAAACACGTTACCCTTACAGGAGAGCGTCAAGATATCCCAGAACTTCTAGGTCTTTTAGATATCTTTACCTTGCCAACTTTCTCACATGAAGGATTACCTCGCTCTATTGTCGAAGCAATGGCAATGAACCTACCAATTGTTGCTACAGATGTTCGCGGTTGTCGAGAAGCGGTAGTTAATCAAAAAAATGGTTTTATCGTACCATCTCAAAGTAGTACCGAGCTAGCCGAAGTCTTAGGAATGCTACTTTCTAACCCTAAATTACGTCAAGATTATGGCAAAGCAAGCCGCGAACGTGTAGAAGCTGAATACAATGAAGATTTCGTTTTTCACAGACTTATAAAGTATTACAAAGAATTGCAGGTTTATCCATCTTAATGCTACGAAAATACTTTGGTATTGAAGTTAAAGAATAGCATTATCCCGTAAACTTAAGGTTTAAAAGCAGTGCAATCTTATCTGATACGGGAATATAATCATACTTAATACTTGTTTAAAACGTGGTTATTAGACACTTGGAAAGCGATTATATATCCGTTATCAACAAATTACTGCCAAATTGGCAACAAAAATTAAACAAACTTAGTTATCTTTATTATGGATTGGAAATTTGATTCTCAATTCTAATAGGGTAATTATTCATATTTAACTGCAATACAAAGGTAAAAAAATACCTCCTTAGTACGGAAAGCGGATAAAGTAATGCTTTCCTTATTTTTTAGTGTGTTCAATCAGTAATGCAAGTAGCTTATTCGAGTGAAAATATATGCTTTCATCTCGATGCTCGTTTTTGGAAAAGTCTAATAGTTAATTGCTGCTAGTTGCGGCAAAAGTTTTTGAGAATTTTTGAATTAATTTTGAAGTAGAGGGATGTATCAATGATTGATCAAGGGTTACAGGGTGAGCTTAGTAAAAGTAGTCGTGCGATCAAATCCGTTTTAGACAGTTTTGTCGCGGGCATGGCTCTATTGATGCTATCTCCAATGATATTGATAGTGGCGATCGCGATTTATTTTCGCATGGGCAGTCCGTTGATTTTCAGTCAGCCTCGTCCTGGTAAGCGTGGAAAGATTTTTCGATTCTATAAGTTTCGCACCATGACAGACGAACGGGATGCTGAGGGTAATCTTTTGGACGACGAACAGCGTTTGACTGCTTTTGGCGAATTTCTCCGAGAAAGTAGTTTGGATGAAATTCCACAACTGTGGAACATCCTTAAAGGAGATATGAGTTTTGTGGGTCCGCGTCCTTTATTAGTCAGATACTTGGAACGCTACAGCCCCCAACAAGCGCGTCGTCATGAAGTGAAACCAGGTATCACTGGACTAGCGCAAGTAAAAGGTCGCAATGCTATTAGCTGGGAAGAAAAATTTAAATTAGACGTTTGGTATATCGATAATTGGAATTTATGGCTTGACTTCAAAATCCTTGCGATGACATTTGTTAAAGTCTTGCGAAAAGAGGGCATCGATGAAGAAGGACAGGTTTCATCTTCAGAATTCTTAGGGAAAATTCAAGACAAACAAAAAGTTATGGAGCTTTCTTAAATGAGCCAGATTTCAACAGTGCATATAACGCGGGAACAGTTAGAACTCTTACCCACTGAGGAAGATGTAGCATTCTATGAGGAACACGGCTGGTATATCTCGAAAAAAGTTATCCCCGAAGAACTGATTGATGAAGCGATTGAAGCTAGTTTCAGATTCTATAAAGGAGAAAGGGATGCAACTATGCCTACCGATACAGGTTATGGCAACTGGAAACCGGGCGATGGCGATGAAATTCGCAACAACGAATTTACCACATTACAAAATAATGTATTAAGAAAGTTCGCACTCCAACCAATTATCGGAGCGATCGCAGCCAAGCTGACAAGAAGTAAAAGCATTCGGCTTTTTGAAGACCAACTCGTTTATAAAGCACCCAGTAGCTCGGATAAAAAAGGTGTAGTTGGTTGGCATACCGATCGCGCTTACTGCTCTAACTGTACTTCAGAAAAACTGCTTGCTGCTTGGATACCTTTCCACGATTCAGATGTAGATAGAGCGCCATTAGTCGTCATAGATGGTAGCAACAAATGGTCAGGAAACGACCATCTACGCTGCTTCAACCAGCCGAATCTTCAAGAGACTGCCAAAAAATTTACTAAACAAGGGCGAGAAATCATCGAAGTACCGATGGTTATGGAAAAGGGGCAGATGAGTTTTCACAATACCTGGGCGATTCATGGAAGTTATCCCAACCGTAGCGATTCTTATCGCTTAGCAATGGCCGTTCATATGCAGGATTTGGAAAATCGCTATCAGCGTTTTTGGAATGCGGAAGGAAAACAGATTCACCACTATCTCGATACTCTGTGCCGAAAATCACCAAACGGCAATCCAGATTATACCGATCCGGCAATATTTCCTACCTTATGGTCGGAATAATAATTTATTCAGCTAGTTTTTTTCTGTTCCCCGTTCCCCGTTCCCTTTTTAATAAAAAAATCACCTTGAGAAAAAATCATGAATACTCAAATCATAGATTTATCCAATCCCTTGTGGATGGAAACTTTAGATAAAGTCAAACATGATGTTTATCAATTGCCAGATTATATATCTTTAGAAGCCAGTCGGAATAAACAAATACCGGAAGCGATTTTAATTAGCGACGGAGATAAGATATTTTTCGCTCCTTATCTGATATCAAAGTGCAATAACGTTGTAGATTCGGGATCGATTTCAGAAGAAGTATTTGATATTAAATCTCCCTACGGTTATCCAGGAATTTTATTAAGTGAAGCAGCAGGGAATACACCAGCCTTTGCCAATGATGCAATGGCTGAATTTAAACGGGTATTAGTTAGTAAGAATGTATGCTCGGCATTTTTTAGAATGCATCCCATACTGAATGAAAACTTTAACGAAATTTTTGAGCCGGGATTATTTACGGAAAATGGAGAAACAGTTTCCGTCGATTTAAGAATTCCCGAATCTCAATTATGGTCTCATACAAGAAAAGGACATAAAAGCACAATCAATAAGTGCAAACGTATGGGAATGGAAGCAAAATTCGTTCCTATTGACGAATATCTAGACGATTTTACTGCTATCTATCAAGAAACAATGGGAAGGGTAGAAGCAGCAGACAGATATTATTCATTCGATTTAACATACTACCAAGAGATGCGAACAGTTTTAAACGATAAGCTGCATCTTTGTATTGTTGAATATGAAAACGAAGTGGCTTGTGCAGGATTATACACGGAAGTCTGCGGTATAGTACAAAGCACATTGGGTGGAACTAAAGACAAATTTGTAGATTTATCTCCAAGTAGTTTAGAAACCGATTGCGCTCGATATTGGGCGCATCAACGCGGAAATCAATTCCTGCATTTGGGTGGAGGAGTTGGTGCTTCAAAAGACCCAGTTTATAATTTTAAAGCCGGATTTTCCAAGTTAAGACACAGCTTTTATACCCTTAGACTGATAGTCGATGAACAAAAATATCGTTATCTTGTGGAAATGAAAGCAAAATCTTTAGATGTTCCTGTAGAAGACTTGCTTAACTCTAAGTTTTTCCCTGCATATCGCTCACCTCAAGCACCATTAAAATGACAAAACAAATTCTACTTTCCACACCTCACATGGGTGAGCAGGAATTAAAGTTCGTTACAGAAGCTTTTGAGACTAATTGGATAGCCCCTGTAGGTCCCCATGTAGATGCTTTTGAAGAAGAATTTTGCCTTTCTACTAGTGCGGGTTATGCCGCTGCTGTAAGTTCCGGTACTGCTGCAATTCATTTGGCTTTGCGGCTACTTGATGTTGGACGAGGAGACGAAATATTTTGCTCAACTTTAACGTTTATCGCTAGCGCTAATCCGATTAGCTATCAAGGTGCAAAGCCAGTTTTTATTGATAGCGATCGCACTTCTTGGAACATGAATCCGGAGTTATTGCGAGAAGCAATGGAGAAGCGTGCTAAAGTCGGAAAATTGCCTAAAGCAGTATTGTTGGTGCATCTTTACGGACAATGTGCCGATATCGATCCAATTGTAGAAATTTGTCAAAAGTATGATGTTCCTTTGATTGAAGATGCTGCTGAAGCCTTAGGAGCTAGTTACAAAGGGCGCTGTCCCGGCACCTTTGGCACCATCGGAATTTACTCATTCAACGGTAATAAAATTATCACTACTTCTGGTGGTGGGATGTTAGTTTCGGATGATGAAAGATTAGTTAAAAAAGCTCGTTTTCTTGCAACTCAAGCCAGAGATCCTGCTCCTCACTATCAGCATTCGCAGATTGGCTACAATTATCGTCTGAGTAACGTTTTAGCTGGCATTGGTAGAGGACAATTGCAGGTTTTGAAAGAGCGAGTCGAAGCCAGAAGACGTAACTTTGAAATTTACGAGAAAGCTTTGGGCGATCTTCCCGGAATTGAATTTATGCCGGAAGCCAATTTTGGACGCGCTACTCGTTGGTTAACTTGCTTAACAATTAATCCCCAAGCCTTTGGTGCGGATAGAGAAGAAATACGTCTTGGGTTAGCAGAAAAGAAAATAGAATCTCGTCCGGTATGGAAGCCACTGCATATGCAGCCGGTATTTGCCGAATGCGAAAGTATTGGTGGCGAGGTAGCATCCGATTTATTTGCACGAGGATTGTGCTTACCTTCCGGTTCCAACCTGACAAACGAGGATTTAGAAAGAGTAATTGGAGCAGTTAGGGGAATTCATCAAAGCAAGGAAACGAGGAGTAGCTTATTTATGGTGTAAATAATGTAGGAGTAAATTTAACTAAGAATCCGTATATCATATATTATATTTTTATAACCAAAAAATAATACTGTATTGAAACACTGCATCGAAATTGGTATAAATTAAACAAAATTTGCAATTAATAGCTATCTGATTATTCTAAGCCAGAACAGTCAAATTAGATGTTTTATGAATTATTTATCGACCTGTCAAAACGGTCAAAACTAAGAAGTAAAAAGTAAAAAATAAAAAATAAAATATATTTATGGAATCTCAAGAATCTAGCTTATCGCTCGATAAATATTGGCAAGTCCTTAAACGTCGCTGGGTACCCGGATTAGCGGCGTTTTTCCCAGTTTTTCTGCTCTCGTTATTGTCTTCCTCTTTAAAAAAGCCCACCTATGTTGCCGAAGGAAAACTGCTATTTCAAAGAACAAATGCGACTTCTTCTTTAACAGAATTCGGGACTAATATTGGTAAATTAGAATCTGTAGCTCAAGATAATACATCCAGTCCCCTGCAAACGGAAGCTGAAATAATACGTTCGGTTCCAGTCGTACAGAAGACTATAAAACAACTCTCGCTTCAAGATAAAGATGGAAGTCTTTTAGACTATGAACACTTTCTCGAAAAATTAACTGTAAGCGATATAAAGCAAACGGACGTTTTGACGGTTAGCTATAAAGATTCAGAACCTCAGAAAGCAGCAAAAGTGGTGAATACTTTGATGGCAGCTTATCTAGAACATAATATGTCTTCTCGTAGAAAAGCCGCGACATCAGCCAGGCAATTTATAGAAAAGCAGCTTCCCAAAGCCGAAGCAGTTGTAAGTAAAGCCGAAGCCGAACTAGCCAGCTTTAGGGAAAAGAACAAAGTATATGCTTTGCAAGAAGAAGCAAGTCAATCAATACAAGCACTGGGTAATTTACAAAATCAAATTGGTGAGATAAAGACTAAGTTAGCTGATATCAGCGCTCGGAGTCAACAAATACGCAACCAGCTCGATGTAAATCCTCAACAA
>JBARZF010000787.1:0-1522 GCA_049649675.1 Rivularia sp. (in: cyanobacteria)
AGGAAGTAGAGATTGTCCGCATCCTCGCCCACGCTCTCGGTGATGAGCGCATACTTGCCGTCGGGAGAGATCGAATTGGCGTAGAGGCCCAGTTCGCTCTCAACGATCAGCTCGGTCTCGCCGTCCATCGTTCCGCGATAGATGTCGTACACGCCTGCCCCGCGTGCGGTGGACTCGTAGATGAAGCTCCCATCCTCCGCGAAACCTCCAAAGCGGCGAAAGTCACCTCGCGCGGCGGGCAGCACTTCGCTTTCGCTCATCCCGTCGGGTGTGAGCGCGAAATAGCCGGGCTGTTCGTTGCCGTCGCGATCGGCGGAGTAGAACAGGCTAGACCCGTCAGGCGTCCATACGGGAGCGAAGACGCCGGTCTTGAAAGTGATCTGCTGCGGGACGCCGCCACTGGCTGGCATGACCCATAGTTCCGACTGTCCGGTCACGTCCCAGGCAAAGGCGATGGTCTCGCCATCGGGTGAAAGGTTCGCCGCGCCCGGCCCGCTGGCGAGCAGGTAGCGCGCGATGTCCGCAGGATACTCGCCCGCGCGTCCGATCGTGATCGCCGAGCCATCGGGCTCCATTGCCTCGATCGACATATCCGCGCCCATGGCTCCGCCGAAGGTTTCTTCGGTTTGTTGGGCCATCGTCGTGGTAGCGGCGGCAAGTAACGGGAGGGTCAACAAGCAACGAAATAGCATGGCAAGACTCCTTGCTCGGGTCGTTACACGATTTCCCTTCGATCCCAAATCAGGTCTGCTTTTCCTTCAGAGCCTGTTTTGAGCGCTGGACGGCGGCGTTTGCGGGACGCCCCAGCGACCAGTTCGCCTGCATACGCACCTGTGGATTAGGCGCGCACCAAATCTCGCCGGTCTCATCGGTGGCAGTAACCCACAATATGTTGTGCTCGGGTCCGTAATCGATCATCGCAATCGCCTGCCCATCGCCTCTCTCGAGCACGTGAACCGGGATGGTAGGGTTGAGTTGCAAGATCATCCTACTTCCTTTCGGAAGTGGAATGCGTCCCAGCCCGCTAGGAGCCCAAAATTATCCTTTATTCGTTGAACGAGCATGCCCCATAATGAGGCCGGTCAGTCGGAGGCGAGCTTTGCCTCGAGCTCGGCGACTTTCTTCTCCAGCGCATCGGCCTGTTCGCGCGCCTTTTGCGCCATCGCCTTCACCGTGTCGAATTCCTCGCGGCTGACGAAGTCCATGCCGCCCATCGCTTCGCGCACGCGTTCGCGCGCGGTCTCACGGGCTTCGCGGGTCATGCCCGCCATGGTGCCCGCTGCGCTGTTCGCGAGCTTGACGAAATCGGCGATGATCGGGTTCTGGCTCTGCATGGCTCCTATCTGGCGAGCCGGACCCGGCTTGTCCAGAGGGCCGCGACTGGCGGGAGCACCTAAAGCGCCGCGCGCACCGCCGCCTGGGCTTGGCGCGTTTCTCCTCCCGCGGGATTGGCGATGATGAATTCGTAATTGAGGACGGACGCGAACGCGACCCAGCCGAGATAGGGGAGCAAGAGCAGCGC
>JBARZF010000788.1:0-10809 GCA_049649675.1 Rivularia sp. (in: cyanobacteria)
GTGCTGTAGCAGCAGGTATGGAATCTGTTGAAAAAGAATCCCACGGAGGAGAAGTCACCAGCCATTATATTGTCCCCAACCCTCCAGAGAATGTGGAAAGCATTTTACCAATCCATTTCACTTCAAAGTCGGAACCTTTCCGTTTATAGTCCGTGATTGTTCGATTTCTGGGAAGATAAAGAATATATCGGTAGCTATCCAAAGCCTGGTAGCACCACATACGTTTATTCATACAGGAGATTATAAATGTCAACACAGGCAGTTGGTGCTTTAGAAACTAAAGGTTTTCCGGCTGTATTAGCAGCAGCTGATGCAATGGTAAAAGCCGGTAGAGTTACGCTTGTGGGCTATATCAGAGTTGGTAGCGCTCGCTTTACAGTTAATATTCGCGGTGATGTTTCGGAAGTCAAAGCTGCTATGGCTGCTGGTGTTGAAGCCGCAGAAAGCTGTTATGGTGGAACACTCGAATCTTGGGTAATTATTGCTCGTCCCCATGAAAACGTTGAAGCTGTTTTACCGATTGCTTATGGAGAAGATGTTGAAGAATATCGACTCTCTGTAGAAAATCCAATTATAGGTAGATCAAACCGTCGTTAATTAATTTAATTTAATTGAATTTAAAAGGTTTTGGGCAGTATTGAGCTAACCGGGTTATTACCTTAAACTCTTATATTACGCGCCCAATAGCCCGTTTTTACTTAAATCTTTATACCGTTTTTAAATAAACCGTGTTACAAATAGTACCCGTTTGGGTACTTCCGTATTTTTAGGATTTTTTTCAAAATAAGATTGGATCGATTTGCAGATGCTTCTATAAAAGAGCGCTGCTTTAGGAGCCGAATAGCAAGAAAACTATGAATAACTATAGATAATCTCTTGATTTTCGGATTATTTAAGTCAATTTATTTGTTTACTGAATTTTAGCAATAAATTTCATCTGAAAATTAATCTGAACACTTTTGTTCGTTCGGGTACTAACTTATATTAACTATATTAAATGCGATGATATACAAACGAACTTCTGAGAACAATCAAGTATCTGTAAAAAGAAATACTAATTTCGGAATGATTTTTTGGAGATGAAACTAATATCTATAGAGCAACGTCTCGTTTAATGTAAATTCTATTGCTTACGTTTAAAAATAGTCTGATGTTATTAGCTTTAATATTCACTTAACTGGTATTTTGTAAATCTGTCTTAGGACATATATAGAGAATTTAACTGAAAAGAAAAGATTTTCCTTGACAAAAATTAACAATCTTCTGAAAGTAAGGAAAATAGCTTGAAAACCTTGATTGGTTTTTGAGTTGATAGGTAGATTCTGCATAACGATGCTTGAAACAGACGTATTAAAAATAGAAGGCATAAACGTTTTTTTTGGATATTTTGTCCCATGAGACGACAAATAGTTAAATACACCAATTGTGATAAGTGGGGGTTGTGATGCAAACTTTAAAGCAGGGTTTTGAGGAGCGCAATCGCAATATGACATCATCTGAAGCGGAAAAATTAACAGAATATTGGCACAATCGTTTAGCAGACGAATGTTCGCAGCACAGCGGTGCTTCAAGAGAAAGTATAGCTAAGTGGCTGATAGGAAGCGATAAAGAACGCTTTGACAATCTTAACGTCAAAGAATTAAAGATTGCCAAGCAAGCGATGGAATATCGCTATCGGATTTTGTGTCAGCGCTACTTGGGAATTGGTAGGGAGCGTGCTTACCGGAACTTAATTACTCGTTTGGGAAGTTTAGCGACATTACGAAGCAAAATTCAAACTTGGATTTCCTTGAGTCGCGATCGCCAACGTAAAGTATTGGATGTGTTGCAAGAGATACTCCAAGAATTGTTGCAGAGCGATAAGTATATGGTTGCTCAGATGGCTTGTATTTCTGAGTTTACCAAGGATACTAGATTGAGGAATGCCTTGTTGTTTGCCAGTTTGGAAGAGTATTGTATGCGCCCAATACGCAATCAGCCATTACTGGTATATCGTTTTGTTAACTATTTAAAGAGAACCCAGCGCGGTGGTTTAACTCAGGTACCTACCAAAGATATGGTGCGGTTGGTTTCCGAAGAAGTGCTTGGTGAAGATGGAGAGAATCGCATCAGCCTGGTAGATCAAAATGCCATAGAAGATTATCAAGAAGAGGAGAAAAGTCAAGAGCAAGAATTACAGCGTCATTTGGTAAAAGAAGAATTTTCGGAATATCTCAAAGAAAATTTGGGAGAAGATGCAACTATTTGGCTGCAACTGTATCTTAAAGGCTTTACCCAAGATGCGATCGCCAAAAAATTAGGTAAACCGATTAAAGAAATTTATCGGTTGCGAGAGAAAATTGGCTATCATGCAGTACGGGTTTTTGCAGTCAAGGATAAACCGGAGTTAGTGTCAAACTGGCTGGAAACTTCTTTGCTAGAGCATAATTTGGGGCTGACACTCCAGCAATGGGAAGAATTGCAAGAACAATTATCACCCGTGCAAAAGCAAGTTTTAGAGATGTCTAAAATGGGTAAAACTACAGAAGAAATTGCCCAAAACCTCAAACGCAAAACTCATCAGGTGATGGGAGAGTGGACAAAAGTATATTTAGCGGCTCAAGCTTTACGCAGCGAGTAAGTGTTGGGAACAATGAGCAGTATTCCTGCATTTGCTCAAGCCCCCCCTTGTGCAAGTCTTTACTAAGGATTTGTACGACTTGAAGGTAAGTATTTGTAAATAATTTCACTTATATTTACTGAAAAGTCTTTGTAAATATAGTGCCAAATCACTAATGGAGCGAATACGATAGAGTCAAATATTTATCAATTTGACCTATGTTGTCTTCCGAAGGCAAACCAACTGATCCCAATTGGGCAATTGCCAATAAAAAGCCATCTAAGACTATAGGGAATGACGGTGCATCATATTTTAATCCAAACCAGCAATTAGATAGCGAGCAGATATTTCGACTGATAGAAGAAGGTATTTTGTGTTTTGAGGCTTGCCTCTATCATCAAGTTTTGCCTTTGAAGTTAAAATATAATACTCTGTTGTTGGGCATCGTTAATCCAAAAGACACGGTAGCATTAGAATATGTAAATAGCATATTATCCTACCTAAAAATCACGGTAGCAACTCAAACCGTGTCTGCCGAAGCTCACCGCATCATATTGTCAGAATACCTGAATTACAAAAACACATCGTCCGAGTCTAAATTAGATAAGCAAGAAACTAAAGTAGATTCCAATAATGTACCCCATGATGAGAATCCATTAATTACAGAAATTACAAAAGATTTAGAAGAAGAAGAAGAATCAGTACCAGGAGATAATACTCTAATATTGTTCGATTCTACTAATAGAGTTAACTTAAAAAGTGTATCTAATCAACAGCGCCAAAATCCTGTTACAAATTTACATCACTTGCTCAAGCAAGAATCTAAGCAAGAATCCGAGAAAAAGAGCGATACAGATATTTTTGAAATTGTATCAGCAAAGAATTTACCCGTATTAAAATTACCTCTTCCCGAATCATTTAGTGCTGATGAGATACTCGCAAAACTTCCACCCAAGAAACTGCTTAACGAATTACTAGCAAGAGTTTTAGCTGGAGGTATCGGTAGGTTATATTTGGAAAGACAGCCTTATCAAGCAAGAATACTCTGGAGTTTAAACGGCATAGTACAGTCAGTAGTAGAAGAACTTCCGTTATCGGCATTTCAAGGCGTACTCAATGAATTGAAACGGTTGAATTCTTTACCTCTAATGACATTGGCACAAGCAAAGCAAGTGGAAACAGAATGCTTGTATCAAAAACACCGCTTGCTGTTACGCTTGCGAGTCATGCCGGGAATGCACGGAGAAGAAGCAACTTTACAGGTATTGCGTGGTGCTGCATTAAAATTTTACCAGCAACAACAGCTAACCCATATTAGTCGTGACGCTTTAGGAGCTTCTCAACAGTTAAGCTATAAAGTACGGGAACTACAGCAAAGGCTGGCTGCGAATAAACCAGACTTAAACCCTCAGCAATTACAGGCTTTGCAATCCTTGAACGGACTTGTAGAAAATTTAGATCGTCATTTAAGGATACTTGTAGATATTCCTAACTTATAGATAAAGACTCAGTGAAACCGCTGATGAGCATTAGTAAATCATTGTGTTGTAATAGAGGCATTAACTGCTAAATAACTAGGGTTTCGGTTAGATAAATCAATATTTTGCAACCGTATTCAGTGTATTTACAAAGTTTTCCCCCTAATGTTTTTTAATCTATTTGTGGCAGATATTTCATGCAGACAGAGGTTTTTAGTGAAATTTTCCCCTTAATGAGTACAGCCAATCCCCAAACTTTAGAATGGCTGCTCAACGTTGCAACAATACACGAATATCCCGCAGGAAGAGCCGTTTTAATGGAAGATTCTTGGGGTAATGCGGTTTACTTTATTTTGTCGGGTTGGGTAAAAGTGCGGCGTACTACCAGCGAAGATACTCGCGCTCTAGCGATTTTAGGTAAAGGTGATTTCTTCGGAGAGATGGCGATTTTGGATGAATCTCCCCGCTCTACCGATGTAATTGCTCTTTCTCCAGTAGAGTTGATTAGCGTATCTAGGGAAAGCTTTATTCAAATATTATTTAAAGATTCCCAGCTACACCACCGAATGCTGCAATTAATGGTAAGACGGATGCGCTACGTTAATTTACGTCTGCAAATGCGAGGGGCACCGCCAGCTGTCAAGTTGTCTCATACTTTGGTTTCTTTGGGTGAAAGTTACGGTGAAGAAGCTGAAAAGGGAAAAAATATTTATAATATTCCTTTCCAAGATTTAGCCGACGTTACCGACATCGGTATAGAAGAAACTACCCAAATTATGGAAAAGCTCCACGAGAAAGCTTGGGTTAACATCAATATCGCTCAAGATATAATTCATCTGCTTAATTTCAAGCAATTGGTAAATTTGGCTGGCAGAATTTGAGTTTTGAGTTAAGGGGAGTAGGGTTGGGGGCAACAGGCAACAGGCAACAGGCAACAGAAGAATATCAGTTAGAAAATAATTTTAGGTTTTATCAACCCGGTTTTTTGGAAAAACCGGGTTTTTGATGAACTTACGATTAAATAGTTTAGGATGCGGGGGTTTAGAATTTAGAATTGTCTCCATAGCTTGAAAATAAACCTAAAACCTGTTTCATTTTTGTAACGGTATTTTTCAAGCAATAGAATTATATGTTAGAAGAAAAATAATTATCGCCCTAAAAAATGACCGAATTAACTGCTCCTCCCATCCAAACTGCAAATCCTGCCACAGCAACAATTAATTACCAAGTTGCAATGCCGAATCCTCAAAACCATCTGTTTGAGGTAACTTTGCATTTAGAAGATTATTCGCTATCTACTTTAGATTTGAAAATGCCCGTTTGGACTCCGGGTTCCTATTTAGTAAGGGAATATGCCAAGCATTTACAAGATTTTTCGGCGATTAGTAGCGATAAAGCTTTAACTTGGCGCAAAATTGGTAAAAATCATTGGCAAATAGATACAGATGGAATTTCAACAGTAACTGTTAAATACCGTATTTTCGCAAACGAATTAACCGTGCGAACAAATCATTTAGATTCAACCCACGGTTATTTTAATGGAGCGGCAATATTTTTCAGAATCCCAGAATTCGATAAGCAGCCAATCAACGTTACCATTCAAACACCAAGCCCTAAATGGCAAGTTACTACAACATTGCCAGTAGTTGAAAAACAAAATACTTTTGTCGCTGCGGATTTCGATACTCTTGTAGATAGTCCTTTTGAAATCGGTACCCATCAGCTACATGATTTTGAAGTTAGGGGAAAACCCCATCAGTTAGCGATTTGGGGAAAAGGTAACGTCAAAGTCGAACCGATGATTGAAGATATTAAGAAAATCATCGAAGTAGAAGCGGATATGTTTGATGGTTTACCTTATGAAAAATATTTATTCTTGCTCCACTTATCCGCGCAATCCTTCGGTGGGTTAGAACATAAAGATTCTTGTTCCTTAATATACAAGCGATTTGGATTTGGCGATCGCGATCGATACGAGCGTTTCATGCAGTTGGTAGCTCACGAATTCTTCCACCTATGGAATGTGAAGCGGATTCGTCCCAAAGAATTGGAAGTTTTCGATTACGATGGAGAAAACTATACACCTTCCCTATGGTTTTGCGAGGGAACTACAAGCTACTATGACTTATTAATTCCTTTGAAAGCAGGGATTTATGATGTTAGTTCATATTTAAGTAATTTAAGCAAAGAAATCAGTCGTTATCAAACTACACCTGGACGTAAAATACAGCCAGTTTCCGAATCTAGTTTTGATGCTTGGATTAAACTTTACCGTCAAGATGCTAACAGTCCAAATTCTCAAATCTCCTATTATTTAAAAGGAGAAATGATTACGTTAATGTTAGATTTAATGATTCGTTCTCGTCATAAAAATCAGCGTTCTCTTGATGACGTAATGCTGAAATTATGGCAAAAATTTGGTAAAGATGAAATTGGTTACACTGCCGACGAATTAAAACAAATTATCGAATCAGTAGCAGATACCGATTTAACAGATTTCTTTGAGCGTTATGTTCACGGTAGAGAAGAATTACCTTTTAACGAATATCTAGAACCTTTTGGTTTAGAATTAATTGAAGATACAGCTTCCGAGCCATTTTTGGGAATAAAAGTAGTTAGTAATAACGCAAAAGAATCCATCAAATTTGTAGAATCAGATTCCCCCGCCCAAATTGCTGGAATAGACGCAGGTGATGAATTATTAGCAATTGATGGAATTAAAGTAACCGGAAAACAATTAAACGAAAGATTAAAAGATTATCAACCGCAAGATACTATTGAAATAACCGTATTTCATCAAGACGAACTGCGTACTTATAGCGTTACCTTAGATGAACCTCGTGCTAATAAATACGAAGTAGTGCCAGTAGAAAATCCTTCTGCCGTTCAGAAAGATAATTTTACAAAGTTTTTGAAAGTGTAGATTGTAATAACTTGTAGGTTGGGTTAGACACGTTTGCTAATTTAATTAATAACGAAAATGTTAATTAGTTGGTAGGTTGGGTTAGACACGAAAACCAATTCAATCAGCAACGAAAAAGTTAATTAATCGTGTCGTAACCCAACATTATAATTGCAGATAAATATTGCGAAATACCGATAATGTAATGTTGGGTTACGGTTCAAATATAAATGACTTGTTTTTTCGATATATCTTTGTGAACCTAACCCAACCTACAAGAATTAATATTTTTCTTATAAATGTAATTAAATAATTGTGGTACGGGCATCCCTGCCCGTACTTGAATAAAATCTATCAAGCGTATCTTTTCAAAACCCCCGGCTCTTGGTGTATTGGTAACACATCGAAAGTGTCAATTTGAGAACAGTTAGTAGGTTGGGTTAGACACGTTTACCAATTTAATTAATAACGAAAAAGTTAAATAATCGTGTCGTAACCCAACATCATAATTGCAGATAAATAATAATAAAAAATCGATAAGTTAATGTTGGGTTACGGTTCAAATATAAGTTATTAATTAAAAATCACATCTTCTGGTGAACCTAACCCAACCTACAAGAATTAATATTTTTTTAATAAATATAATTAAATAATTGTGGTACGGGCATCCCTGCCCGTACTTGAATAAAATCTATCAAGCGTGTCTTTTCAAAACCCCCGGCTCTTGCTGCATTGGTAACACATCGAAAGTATCAATTTGAGAACAGTATTTTAAATCATCATTGCAATCCAAACCTATTAAACGTTTACCGTGGCTGGCGTATTTGAACATTTGCAATAAATCATCTTTCCATTGAGAATAAAGTGCCATTGCAGCAACTACTTCATCGTTACCCGCAACATCATCTATAGATAACTTAGTTTTTTCCAATAGATGATGAGCGATCGCACCAGCGCAAGCAGTATCCTCAAGAGAGTAACTACCTTGCCATCCGGAACCCACCATCCAGACATTTTCAGGTTGCTTTTCGGCTAAATAATCGACTACAGAGGTTAAATTGACAAATGCTCCGGTAATAACCGTTTGAGCATCCTGTATTCTTTGTAAAGCGCGCGTACCGTTAGTCGTACTAATAAATAAGCGCTTTCCTTCCACCACTTCCCGTTTGCAGTCGAGGGGAGAATTCCCTAAATCAAAATTAGCAACCTTTGCACCACCTCTTTCTCCAGCCCGCAGACGTTTATCTGCTGGAAAATTTTCGCTGACTTCCACTAATTCATCTAAATCGCTGAAAAATTGAACAGCTTCCCCACCGTGAGCCAAAACCGTTGCCATCGTTGTAGTTGCACGCAACACATCAACTGCGATCGCGCATTCTGGCATTTCCTGGGTTGGAGTTTCTTCTGGAGCATGATAAATAAATAACTTCACGCGCTTGATACACCTGCTTTTATATACTCCCGAAATTTTAATACGCTGCCGGTGTCAATGGGGAGATGGGGAGAGTGGGAGAGGGGGAGATGGGGGGAAGAGGGGGAAGAGGGGGAAGAGGGGGAAGAAGGGGTAGAAAATAATTTTAGATCCTAACTCCTAACTATTTACCGTTCGCTGGTAACAGTTAACTGTTCACTGTTCACTGTTAACTGTTCACTGTTTACTGTTTACTGTTGTAGTCTGGAAAGAGCGATATATCTTAATCTAAATCCTGTTAACGAAAATCCAAAATCTAAAATCAAAATGGCTCCTCTACCAGATTACCGTCCTAAACAACTTTCTCTCGGTCCGTTGGAAGCGGAAATTTTAAATATTGTTTGGCACTTAGGCAAGGCTACGGTAAAAAATGTACATGACCGCATTTTAGCTGACCCCAACCGCGAATTAGCTTATACTTCAGTTACTACCGTGCTACGACGACTAACCCAAAAAGGTTGGCTCGAATGTAATAAACGGGGAAAAGCTTTTTATTGGCAGCCAATGCTAACAAAGCAACAGGCAGAAGTTATTCAAGCACACGAGCAGTTACAGAAATTTCTCAAAGTGGGAAATCCCGATGTAATTGCGGCTTTTGCAGATAGCCTAGATGAAGCAGATTCTGCCAAAATACAAGCAATAGCAAAACGAGTTCAAGCTGCGCGACAAGCGAGGGAGGAATAAATAATAATGCATTTTTTAATCATTTTTGCAGCTTTGATAGTTGCTTACACCACAAGATGTCAATGGATTCAAAACATCGGTAGATGGAATGAACGTTGGCACAAAGCCCTATTTTTCTTTCTATTTCCTCCCTTATTAATTTTTACCACAACGTTTGCTTTACTATTCATGGGGCCTCAAGGCAGAATGGCAGGCTTGCAAACTGGTTGTTATGGCTATGCGATCGCACTAGTTGGTATTGCTTTTTTCGCCGCAATGTGCATTAAGCAAGGATGGCAAGGATGGCTATCTGTAAAGTCTACTCGCGATTGTCCAATAGTTAATGTAGAGGGAAAACAGGTTCGTTTATTAAATACATCAGCATTATTTGCCGGTCAAATTGGCTTTCTCAAACCCGAATTAGTCTTAAGTTCTGGATTATTAAAAACTCTTTCAAGCAATCATTTAGAAACCGTTTTAGCCCACGAACAAGGACATTATTATTATCGCGATACATTCTGGTTTTTTTGGCTGGGTTGGATGCGAGAATGTACTTTTTGGCTGCCCAATACAGAAGCTTTGTGGCAAGAATTATTAACTTTACGAGAATTGCGAGCTGACGCTCACGCAGTTTCATCTGTTGATCCCTTACTGCTAGCAGAATCTCTACTAATGGTTGTTAGCAGTCCCCCGATTACTTCAGAAGTACTTTGTGCAGCATTGGGTTCACCCGGTGCCAACCGTTTAGAAGAAAGAGTAGAAGCCCTTTTATCTCTACCGCAACCAACACCAAAGCTGAATTTCACCTCTTTAAAATGGGTTGTATGGACTTTTATTCCTTTAGTTACCGTCGTGTTTCATAGTTAATTAAGAATTGGGAATGGGTAATTGCTAATTGGTAATTGAATCAATTTCTCTCCTTATCTCCCCATCTCCTTATCTCCCCATCGCTTGATAATACCAACGTCTAAATAATAAAGTTGCTTTATCTGTGGGAACGTTACAAATATCTGTTGTATTGCGAATTTCACCAATTTGAGATTCAATTACTACTTTATCTTCGATAACAGGTTTGATAAATTCATCAACAATAGATGCTTTTGATTTCTCGTTTGTTTCTCCTAACATCAATATCGATAAAATATATCGCGATCGCTCATCGTTAATTGGTACTGCAAATAAATGTACTCGCACTGGTATCCCCATTTCATCAAACTTCAATACAACTAGATTGGGTTGATGCCATTCCAATGCAAACCCCGATGGAATATTATCAAAACGATTAGAAACTTTGATGGAATATTCTGTTTGTTCGATTTGATATTCAGCAACGCTGTTTGCTTCCAAAGCTTTTTTACCAATCGCACCACCGAAAGAATTACGATGCACGAATGGTAAATGTACCTGCATCCATTGCATTTTCAATTATTCGCGTCCAATGAGCATTCCATATTTCATCATGAACGTAGTAAGATTGTTGGGGTTGTTTCAAACTACCAGGAATTTGCGGTTTTGATACTTTCTCAAATCCTGTAAAAACCCATACTAATCCGGCAATAATCTACGTCGGTAAACTTACGGCAGATAATTTAGTTAAATTAATCTCTTTGGGATTGTTAAAAGGAACTTCAGTACAGTTTCCATTGCATTATAAGTAGTGCGAGCATCTTGCTCGCTTGGACTAGCGAGCAAGATG
>JBARZF010000789.1:0-3461 GCA_049649675.1 Rivularia sp. (in: cyanobacteria)
CGCTAGTACCGAGCGAGCAAGATGCTCGCACTACGGAAATTAATTGGAATGACTATAATACTTAGTTTTGAGATAAAAGACTCCGTTCCTATACTGTTATGATTCGTGCAAGATAAGGGTTTGGTTAATAGCGATCGCACCGCTTGTGAGAAATGCGGGTAACGTAAAACATAACAAGACTTGTACGATCGGGTTCAAGGCGCTGAACTCCTTCGTTGATGCAATAATGAGTGTTTTATTTACCAAATGCACCAACACCGTAGTAACAAGGATTAGTATTGCAATTAGCCATATTAACCCGAATTCGATAAGCTCCACTACGGTTCGGATTTACAATAATGGTAGGAGTATCATCATTTTTAAAGTCAGAAGCAATCCGATTTCCAGCGCTATCATAAAGTACAATATCTAAATCTCGACAATCTCTGTCACACACTCCAACTATGGCGTATGATTTACCTGCACGCAGGTTAAGTGTAATATTATTGGAACGGCGGTGGGCGAGTGAGTTTATAAAAGGTTCGTGAGTTGAAGTAAGATCGTGGAAACCAGCAGCTTTTGCTACTCGTACTAGTTGGCTCCTAATATCACCAACATATCGGCTATTATTAGCACGAACTGCGGTGGGTGCAAGGAAACAGGTAACAGAAATAGCAGCTAGTGTTGCACGTACTTTGGTCTTGAGTGTTTGATTTAACATTGGTGTTTGTTGAATTCGATATTCTCATCAAACACTGCGGCGACTTGAGTACAAGCTGGAGATATTATTGAGTTAATTTAGCTATATTATTTTCTAAGTGTCTTTTATTGAGTACGGAAATATTGACGGTATAACTCGCATCTTGGTGTAACTTCATCGTTTCGTAGTTTGACCAATCCCAGACTATATAATTTAAACCTGATTTCCGTTGTTAAAATTACGGAATGGTCGTTTGTCACAATTTCTTGCATTGCTTTCCCTAATTCTGGCTGTTGCTGCAAAATATATTCTTGCCGTTGCAGATGCTTACTATAAATACCTGCTGCGGTAGGTGCTGTTTGTAATAAGTTAGCTAAATTTATCTCTCGGTTGGCAATTTGAAACAAGGCTAAACGTACCAAAAATGGATGTCCCCCCACTAATTCCATTAATTCATCAACTTCTGTATCGCTCCAATTTAGTTGATGACGTTGGGCTAAATCTTTGACTTGCTCCTGGGTAAATTCTGGTAATTCCAACGCTAAACCAACGTTGAATGGTGATTGGTTGATATCCACTGGTACATAAGCTTCGGTAGAATATGCGATCGCCAACCTTAATTGTTTCCAAATATCCCGACGTTTAGCTTCTTCGTGAATCGCACGCAATAATCCAAAAAAATCTTTGTAGATTTTGGGATATTCAAATAATCTATCAACTTTCTCTAAGCCTAAAACTAATGGTTGGTTGATTTCTGGGAATAAATAGCGCTCAAAGTAATTTTTACAAGACTTCATATAGCCAAAGCGCTTTCCAGATTTCCAATGTTCATCAAGTTGTTGCAGCAACTTTTCTAGTGATTCTCGATTATTTCCTGCTACTGCTTCGGTGACTGTATCGCAAAACCAGCGCAGAAATTTATTTAAGTCGGAGAAAAACTCCTCGTCTGTGATCTGAAAATCGATGGTAACAACTTTATTACCTTGGTTTTCTGCTTGCTGGAGAATGCGCGTCAAAAGTGAGGATTTTCCCATTTGTTGCGGTGCTTTGATGCGAATTAGGGAACCAGGTTTTTTGATTTCTTCGTAACAACGCTGTTCAATGGAAGCACGTTCTACATAAAAGGGAGAATCTAATGGTACTTCCCCTTCTGGATATTCTAGATCGAGATTTAAAGATGGGGAGTCAGAAGTAGCAACAGGGGAAGCTAAAGGAGACGAGGAAGAAGGAGAACTATTTATTTTTTGTACTTTTTCTTTATACACACTTGCTAATGCTTCAAAATCAGCAATTTCCTTAACTTCAAAATCTAATACCTCACAAAGTTCATAGAAGGTAAGATATTCAACTGTCCTACCATTAAGAAAAAAGTTAATTACAGATTGACTACGCTCTATTCTCTCAGCTAAATCGATTTGACGGGCAAATCCTCTTTGTAACATTCTTTGCTTGACAATGGGAATAAACTCTGTCTTTACTCTAATTCCGCGTGGCATAGCTGAGTCATAAACAAACTACAATATTTAGCTTATAAGATAAGTATTTATCTGGTAAAGTTAATGACAACTCAATAGCAACTCAATCAGAACTAAATAATCTATAAATTAAACTCAAAGATAGGTATAAAGCCAATTTTTTCTTTATTAAAAACTAAATCATGACGGGGGAATACGAGTATAAAGTTGGTGGCAGTTTAGAATCAGATGCTCCCAGCTATGTAAAACGGCAAGCGGATTCTGACCTTTATCATGGATTAAAGGCGGGAGAGCTTTGTTATGTTTTTAACTCCCGGCAGATGGGTAAAACGAGTTTGTTAGTGCGGACGATGAAACAGCTACAAGCTGATGGTTTTGCTTGTGCTGTAATTGATATTTCTGGATTGGGTAGTCAAGATATTACCATTGAGCAGTGGTATGGAAGTATTGTTGATAGTTTATTAACTGAGTTGAATTTTGTTGAACCGGAAGATTTAGCTGTATGGTGGGACAAATCTATCGAAATTTCTCCGGTGCGACGTTTGGGCAAACTTTTTGATGAGTTAGTGCTGCCAAATATTCATAAAAATATTGTCATTTTTCTGGATGAAATTGATAGTATACTTCGCTTAGATTTCCCCGCAGATGATTTTTTTGCATTAATTAGAAGCTGCTATCAAAGACGCTCTTTTAAAGCTGAGTATAAGCGGTTGAATTTTGCGTTGTTTGGTGTAGCGACACCTTCAGATTTAATTAAGGATGAGGAAAGAACGCCGTTCAATATTGGCAGAGCGATTCAACTTTATGGTTTTAAGTTAGATGAAGTAGCACCTTTGTCAAAGGGTTTTGAGGGGAAAATAGAGAATCCGCAAGCTTTAATGCATGAGGTTTTGGCTTGGACGGGGGGACAACCTTTATTGACGCAGAAGGTTTGTAATTTGTTAAAGCTAACTTTGAAAAAACCTCTCTCCAAACCTCTCTCCTACGAGGAGAGAGGCTTTGAATTTATTCCTAATTCTCCACAAGATTCTCCACAACAAAGGAACGAAGAAATTGATAATTCCCCTCTCCGCTTCGGAGAGGGGTTAGGGGAGAGGTTCCAAGTTGTGCAGTTTGTGGAAGGAGTGGTAAGAAGTGAAATTATTGATAATTGGGAAGCTCAGGATAAAGAAGAACATTTAAAAACGATTCGGGATAGGTTGCTGGTTAACGAAGGAATTGCTGTAGCCTTGTTGGGTTTATATCAGCAAATTTTGCTTTCTAGTGAGATTGCTATTAATGGTAGCCCCGAACAAATGAGGTTACGT
>JBARZF010000790.1:0-9431 GCA_049649675.1 Rivularia sp. (in: cyanobacteria)
TATCTTGTGAATCAGGTACTATAAGCCGCTATGCAAATGGTTCTTTAGCATCATGCGTATTAGCAAGAGACACCAAAGTTAGAATTAGCAATAATCGAGTTGGTACTTCTATTTTTCCTTGCAAAGCAAAAAATTATATAAGTTTCGCAGAAAAATCGCAGTTTAAAAGCTGCAAACTTTCTGAAGATATCAAAATTAGAAAAGGCAATTCCGTAGAGACTTGTGCGAAAGATTATACGGTGTTGGTTTCAATTTTGAATGACGGTAGGGATCTATCTATAAGGTGTAGCCGTTATTAATTAGAATATTTTTATATTCAAAAATATTTGATAAATTAGTAGTGCCTGCATTAGTTAAACTAAGCAGGTATTCTTTATATTATATTTGCAGATAAGACAGTGAGTCGGATTGCGATCGCGACATTAAGAACCCTACAGCCACGATCGACCGGACAATGCCACACGAATCGAACGGGTAGGAACGCGATCGCACAATTCCACCGAAGCAATATTCAGCAACAAAGGTAGTGAAAGAATTACGTATTTTATTAGAAAATCCCAAATATGCAGCCAAAGCAACGGAAATTGGACGTATAGTTCAAGCGGAAGATGGTGTTGGTGTTGCTTGCGATGCCATTGAGAAACAGCTTGAAACAGCTTGAAATAATTTGAATTACCCCAGATAAGACGGCAGCTTGCCCGGTAAAATAAATAAGCTGATAAATTAAACAACTTGGCAGTTAAACCGTTATGTTCTCAACAGATGATTTCGCACGATATACTCAATGGGCGGGTATTGCCACATTAATATTTGCTTTTATTACATTCTTAGCCTTTATCTTTAAATGGGGTATCCGGTTTCGATTAGCAGGTGCGACGGGATTTATGTTGGTAGTAACAGGGGGTTTGTTTCCTCTCTCTCTTACCCCTTTAACGCGCACCGTCATTCCTGGTGCGATTCGTTATAAACTAGTTTATGATAATGGGTCATCGCAAGCTGTAATCGCTACCCCACCCCAAATAAGCTCTTCAGAATTAGATGCAACTTTACGACAAGCTGCTAGCGATTTATTTTCCTACGGTAGATTAGGCACCCCACAAGATAATCAATTAACTATTCGCGCTCGCAGTATAGTACATCCCGAACCGGGACTTTCCGTTCCCCTGTATTTAGGACAAGTTAAACGTTCTCTTTCAAATCGCGATGATAACTCACTCCAAATTGATATTTACGAAGATAACTTAGAGAAATTATCAAGTTTTGAAAGTTAAAAATTAGGACTTAGGAGTTAGGAGGCGCGGAGTAATAGAACAAAACTATTCCCCCCAACCCCCCAACCCTTTTGTAAAAATCTCCATTTTTTTAATGACGAATTTGGTCTAGAGCATTCCAAGTATCATCATTAATCATTCCAGTGACTGCTACTTTACTTCGACGTTGAAAGCTTTGCACTGCTGATTCCATAACCCAACCGAAATCACCGTCTACATATCCGATGTAATCGGAAGTTGATTTGAGGATGCGCTGTGCTTTCTTTACCATTTCCCCTTTGCTGCCTTTTTTTAATTCTGGCAATGGGGTGGGTTCGTTTTGATTAACTTGCTGTTGTGAATTATTGCCATTAACTTCTTCTTCTATAGAAAAGACTCGTTGTTGGAAAGTTTTAACTTTTCCATTTTTCCCTGTTTGTTGAGAATTATTATTCAAATTTTCCATATGATTCCCCTAATGATTCAAGAGGTTTACTTGTGTATATTCTTTTATCGTTGAAATTCCGCAAAATTACTACTTTCTTTCAAATTCTTTGCATTAATTGCATCATGTAGCTGGCATTACTTGTAAATAAACTATCTCTATGTTAGTTGATTAATGCTGATTATTCGATCTCCTAAGTATTTATTCGCTGACAATAATACTTAAGATAGATATTCTACTGTCTAAAATGTAATATGGCTAACATATAGATTTGTAAACAATTATTCCACATCTAACGATACAATAATTATTCTTAGCTAAAAAATTTTCTATCTTTTGCAGCTACTTAAATAAGTTATATGTTTAATCAATCGAAAAAAACTTTGTCGGCTCAGACATCCAATTCATTATTAACTCTGGCGGTAGCTCCGGCAAAAGTAATTCGCGGTTGCCAAATCCACAATCAAGCTGTTGATGCTATCTCCCGCTTGGGGAATCGTCCCTTGGTTGTTGGTGGCGATCGCTCTTTGAAAATTGCTCAAAATTATCTAGAATTGCTCAAATCCCGCGAGTTAGATTTGATTCAAAAGAGTTATGCTCCCGATTGCAGTGAAAGCAGTTTAGAGGTATTACGAAACACCGCAAAAGTCCACGAAGCTGATGTAATTATCGGTATTGGTGGTGGCAAAGCTCTTGATACGGCGAAATTATTAGCGCATCAATTACAAATACCAGTAGTTACAATTCCTACTTCGGGGGCGACTTGTGCGGCTTGGACTGCGCTTTCTAACGTTTATTCCGATGACGGAGCGTTTCTATATGATGTCGCTTTAGATAACTGCCCTGACTTGCTGATATTAGATTACGATTTGATTGAAACAGCACCGCAAAGTACTTTGGTGGCCGGAATTGGGGATGCGATCGCCAAGTGGTACGAAGCATCGGTAAGCAGCGGAAATTCCGAACAAACTTTAATTATTGCAGCAGTTCAGCAAGCCAGGGTTTTACGCGATATTTTATTGCAAAAGTCGGTTGCGGCTTTGCAATCCCCTGGCAGCGAAGCTTGGCGCGAAGTTGTGGACGCTACGGTATTACTTGCTGGCGTAATTGGTGGAATTGGCGGCGCACAATGTCGTACTGTTGCCGCTCATGCAGTACATAATGGTTTAACTCATGTTTGCGGGCGCGGTAGCATTCATGGTGATAAAGTTGCTTACGGTATTTTGGTGCAGTTGCGTTTGGAAGAAATGCTACAGGGAAACCAATTAGCTGCTGCTGCCAGACAACAGTTGCTGAAATTTTACGCAGAAATCGGATTGCCGCAGAAGTTAGATGATTTGGGTTTGGGTAATATAACTCTCAAACAGTTGCAAAAATCGGCAGAATTTGCGCTACAACCCAACTCAGATATTCACAGATTACCGTTTAAAGTTGCGATCGAACAGTTGATGGCAGCGATGGTTTCTACCACAGCACCAGTCGAAGCAAGTGGAATTTCCAATGGTTTAAAATCTGGGAGCAATCAAACCAAAAAGTTTTCTGGTTCCAAAAGCGAGAACAAAGCTTAACAAAATAATATTTTCAGCGTAATAACCAGTAGACATCTCCGGAAAACATTTATATGGTTTCAAATTTACGCGGAAACCTAACCCCCCTACCCCCCTACCCTGCGAGGGAAGGGGGAAAATTAAGCCGGAACTCCTAGTTGGAGAGAGGTTTTTTCATTTCCGGAGATGTCTAGTGATGTAAATTGATTTATACAACTGGTCTATTGCTTGAAGTACTGATTTATTGCTAATCTATCAGTTCAATAGCAGAATGTAAAAATGAGTTTAGACTGGATAATCCCAGCCCGAAGAATACAAAAACTACCCGCTTATCCATTTGCTCGATTAGACGAGTTGAAGACGAAAGCACGGGAGCAAGGTTTGGATTTGATCGATCTGGGTATGGGAAACCCCGATGGTGCAACGCCGGAAGCTGTAGTTGATGCAGCGATACAGGCTTTAAAAAATCCTGACAATCACGGTTATCCTCCTTTTGAAGGAACAGCGAACTTTCGTAATGCGATTACTACTTGGTACCATCGTCGCTATGGAGTTAATTTAGATCCCGATAGCGAAGCTTTACCGCTATTAGGTTCTAAAGAAGGATTGGGGCATTTAGCGTTAGCTTATGTTAATCCTGGGGATTTGGTTTTAGTTCCTTCGCCGTCTTATCCAGTGCATTTTCGGGGCCCCGTAATTGCTGGCGGTGAAATTTACAGTTTAATTTTGCAGCCAGAAAATGACTGGTTAATCGATCTAACAAAAATACCGGATACCGTAGCCCAACGAGCAAAAATACTTTATTTTAATTACCCTAATAATCCTACTGCTGCTACCGCACCGCGCGAATTTTTTGAAGAAATAGTTGCTTTTGCTCGAAAGCATGAAATTCTGCTAGTACATGACTTGTGTTACGCGGAATTAGCATTTGATGGCTATCAACCTACAAGTTTATTAGAAATACCTGGTGCTAACGATATCGGCGTGGAATTCCATACCATGTCTAAAACCTATAATATGGCAGGTTGGCGCGTGGGTTTTGTGGTGGGCAACCGGCACGTAATTCAAGGTTTACGAACGCTGAAAACCAACTTGGATTATGGTATTTTTTCCGCATTACAAGTAGCAGCCCAAACTGCTTTAGAGTTGCCCGATAGTTATTTAGAGCAAGTTCAGCAACGTTACTCTACCCGTCGCGATTTCCTGATCCAAGGCTTGACAAATTTGGGGTGGAATCTTTCTAAAACAAAAGCAACCATGTATTTGTGGATTCCTTCTCCTGTGGGCATGAATTCCACAGATTTTGCTTTAAAATTATTACAGCAAACAGGTGTAGTAGTTACTCCCGGTAATGCTTTTGGTGCTGGAGGCGAAAATTATGTACGCATAAGTTTAATTGCCGATACTAAAAGACTTGACGAAGCTTTGCATAGATTTAAGCAAGCTGGTATTCAGTATCACTCCAAACCTGCTATTTCTAGCTCAAAATGAATATAGTTGATTCTAGATTTAATCCAAATTAATGCAATCTACTCCGGCTACAGTTCCAAATATTATTATTTCTGGCTTCCATGCCTTATCCGAACCCTTACGGGTTAAAGTATTGCAACTGCTAAAAAATCGTGAAATCTGTGTTTGCGATTTATGCGATATTTTAGATGTAAGTCAATCCAAGCTGTCTTTTCACCTGAAAACTTTAAAAGAAGCTAACTTAGTTTGCGCTCGTCAAGAAGGGCGCTGGATTTATTACAGCCTGAATCAACCTCAGTTTCAAGTACTACAGCAACATTTAACACAATATATTAGTAATACAGTTGTACCTGCATCTTGCTGTGATGATTCCTAATAGTTATTTATAAATTACATTAGATGGCTGTCTAATGTAATATTTGCTTGACATATCAACTTTTGTTGAAATAATCTATTTATGAAGTGCGTTCTAAATTTGAGGCGCTAGCGTGCCAGTAACAGGTATGGATACAAGTTTAAACCAGCATTCGCGGCAACAGTTATTAGGCAGCATTTGTAAAAGAGAAGCGATCGCAGAGGGTATCGGTACGTTTACTTTGGTATTTGCGGGTACCGGAGCAGTTATGGTAAATACCATTAGCAATGGTAGCGTAACACATTTAGGTGTCAGTTTTGTCTTCGGTGCCGTTGTTGCAGCAATGATTTATTGTTTGGGGCATATTAGCGGCGCACACTTAAATCCAGCGGTAACGTTAGCATTTTGGACTAGTGGTTTTTTCCCAAGACGTTTAGTTATACCGTATATTTTGGCACAGCTATTTGGTGCAGTATCGGCTTCAGCTTTACTCTTAATTAGTTTAGGAAAGGTTGCAAATTTGGGCGCAACTTTGCCTCTGAATGATAATTGGTTGCAGTCTTTTGTTTTAGAGTCAGTACTTACTTTCATCTTGATGTTCGTAATTTTTGGTTCTGGACTCGATCGACGCGCACCAGTGGGTTTTGCAGGATTAGCAATTGGCTTGACAGTGGCTTTAGAAGCGGCTTTTATGGGACCAATTACAGGTGCAAGTATGAATCCAGCGCGTTCTTTTAGTCCTGCTTTGATTGCAGGAATTTGGCAACATCACTGGGTTTATTGGATCGCACCAATTATGGGAGCGCAGTTAGCGGTAATTGTTTATCGGCATCTTTCTTACGGGTTTCGCGATATTAAGTAATTGATAATTGATAATTGAATATATGACAAATTTCGACCATAAACCAAGAATATTGTTTTTATACGGTTCGCTACGAGAGCGTTCCTATAGTCGTTTGTTAGCAGAAGAAGCAGCGCGGATTATTGAAGGATTTGGTGCAGAAGTAAAATTTTTCGATCCTCGTGAATTACCGATTAGGGGTAGCGTTCCAGATACACATTTCAAAGTCCAAGAATTGCAAGAATTAAGTAAATGGTCCGAAGGGCAAGTTTGGTCATCTCCAGAAATGCACGGTAATCTTACTGGGATTTTGAAAAACCAGATTGACTGGATTCCTTTGAGTATAGGAGCAGTTAGACCTACTCAAGGAAGAACTTTGGCGGTAATGCAGGTAAGCGGTGGTTCTCAGTCTTTCAACGCAGTAAATTCCATGAGACTTTTAGGACGTTGGATGCGGATGTTTACAATTCCCAATCAATCTTCTGTTGCTAAAGCTTACCAAGAGTTTAATGAAGATGGAACAATGAAAGATTCAGCTTATCGCGATCGGGTAATTGATGTTATGGAAGAATTATATAAATTCACCATATTGTTACGCGATAAAGTTGATTATCTTACAGATAGGCACAGCGAACGCAAACAAAAAGCTGCTGAAAAAGTTGCTAGGTAATTGGTAATTGGTAATTGATAATTGATAATTGAGATTTTAACTTCTGTGCCATTTAAAATTCCAAATTTTATCTTTGCTATTAGGGGAATAAAAATGAAAAAAGTCATGTTTGTTTGTAAAAAGAATTCTCGTCGTTCTCAAATGGCAGAAGCATTCGCTCGTAAATTAGGAGAAGGTAAAATTGGCGTTACCAGTTCGGGTTTAGAAGCGAGTTTTGTAGATCCCAAAACTGTGGAGATTATGTCTGAGATTGGTATGGATATCAGCAATCAACAATCTAAGGCTTTGAGCGAATTTAATCCTGAAGATTATGATGCTGTGATTTCTTTATGCGGCTGTGGTGTAAATTTACCTTCTGAATGGTTAACCAGAGAAGTATTTGAAGATTGGCAATTAGAAGATCCAGAAGGTGGAAAAATAGACACATATCGACGCATTCGCGAACAAGTGAAAGAAAGAGTAATTAAATTGATTGATGATTTAAGTTAGGGAATTGGGGATTGGGAATAGTAAAAAAAATATTTAAGTGCTTCTTTCATTCTTTGAGGGAAGCTTTTTCGCTGAATTGAGCGTTCACCAGAATGTATTGTTATTAACACCATTACAGGTTTTGTAGCAAGAAATATGTTTTTATTCTAACTCTCAAATCCTTACTGGATAAGAGTTTTAAAATGTCTTCCTTGAGAGATAAATAAGGCTGGGCAAGACTTTGTGTCTACCTTCGTAGATATTATTTATTGCGTAAATCATAATCTATATAGATAAACATTAAAAAAATATGAATATAAAAAAATTTTCTTAAATAGGCAAGTATACTAATGTCTATGAAAAATTTGATACAAGTATCTTTGTACAATATTAAAGTACAGTTCAACCCTAATTCTCATTTTCTGTTCCAGAATCATTGCATCGGGGAATTACTTTTTATGCTCGAAAATGCGCTAAGAAAATAAATTGGTCATTAATTATTCAGATAACTTTTCATATCGATCGATAAAAGACTAAAGTATTGCCTATTTAAGCAATTAATGTAATTGGTGAGGAAATATTAGTATGCTGAGCCAGTTTTTGCCAGATGAAACCAGTCAGACAAATGAAATAAAAACATCGATTATAAAGATTAGAGGTAAAACTTTAATATTCGGCAATGTTGTTTATCAAATTAATAATATTACGAGTATTGGGTTAGTTGATTTGACAACTACTGATATAAAGCCAATGCCTAAACTTTTTGTTGCTTTACCCGTTATCGGTTTTTTCTTTTTATTTATTCCTTATGAAATGGCAAAAGTCTTCGGAGTTTTACTCATACTCCTTGGATTTTGGTTAATTTATCAACATAATCAAAATAAAACGAAGACAAGAGAAAAATATGGGATGACTATTTATACTAATAGTGGGACAAAAACAATTTTTATGAGTAAAAGTCAAGATTTTATTAAACGTGTGATTTTGACTCTATATAATGTGATGAATAGTGAAGAGTTGAAAGCGATTAATTTTAATTTTGATACCTTGGATATGTCTGTAGATAAATCTATAGGAATTGGAACAAATATTGGCTCTCCTGTAGTATCGGGACATATTGGAGGAGATATTGTAAATGAGGTTTAAAAAGTTATCAATCTAAGCAAAAGAACAATTTGCTTTATAACAGAAATTAGTAAAGTATTGGTGGAATGAAAAATGGAAGATAAATCGGTAAACATCGGAAAAAACAATGCTTCTCCTATAGTGACAGGTTCTGTTGGAGGGAGTATTTATAATAAAGTACAAAATTCATTTAATACATATACTCAAGAGCAAAAGCAAAATCTTGCTGAGGCTGCTGCCGAAATTCAGCAACTTCTGATTCAGTTAGAAAAGTCGTATCCTACCGACACAACTAGTGGGAAAATGATGGTAGCAACTGAAGCTATAAAGCATATTGATAGTAATCCGAAGCTCGTTAATAGAGTAATTAGTGCTTTGAAAGCTGGAGGTACTCAAGCTTTGGCTCAGTTACTCAGCCATCCTGCTGCTAGTTTTCTAATTGCAGCTTTGGAAGATTGGCATAAAAATAAAGAAATATAGGCTTTGCTCGATCCGCACGGGTTTAGATTATCAATATTAACCGTTAAATATTTTCAATTCCAACTGCCAAGAAAGCTTGTTTAATACTTTGATAATAAGCAACTTTTTGTTGCTGGTTGTATAATCCTGCGGCTTTACGGTAGGCGGACAAAATTTCACGGAAGTTTTCTACTTGCCCATTATTATCTTTAATATTAAGAAGAACCCAGCCCAAATTATGATAAGCTTCGGCATAATCCGATCTTAGTTGAACTGCTTTTTCTAAATGGGACTTTGCTTTTTTCCATTCTCCAGTTTGTCCATATAAGGTACCAAGACGAAATAAAACCAAGGCATCAGGCGAAAACTTTTGAATGTAACTTTCATAGACTTGAATAGCCGCTGGTAAGTTTTGCAAATTTTCTTGAGTAATTCCTTGATTAATTAATATCCAACCAGCAACTTGAGATTTACGGCTGGCTTGTTCAAAATTATAAATAGCGTCAATCCATAAACCCTGTATTGCTTGCTTCCAACCTCTGAAGCCCCAAGCAAAACTGTTCGACGGTACTTGAGCAATAAATTCTTGAATGCGTCTTTCTACATCGCTGGCTTGTTTGGTAACTACGGCTTTTTCTAAAGCAATAATTAAGTAAGGATATACCCATCGCTGCAATTCTTGGGAATTTCTAGAAGAATTTTGCTTTGACTTAAAAATTGCTTGAGTTGCAGTACGAATTCCTGATTTCCATTGTTGCTGATTGACGGCTATCCAAGCTTGCAAACCCAAAGCAAAAGTAC
>JBARZF010000791.1:0-2595 GCA_049649675.1 Rivularia sp. (in: cyanobacteria)
GCCGATTATCATACTTAATTTTTAGAGGGGGAAGAGGGGGTAGAGGGGGAAGAGGGGGTAGAGGGGGTAGACAATTAACTCCTCATTCCGGTGGTACTAACTCTTAACTCCTCATTCCTAACTACTAAACTCTTCTAACCAAGCTTGTAAATCGGTCATACTGTTAAAATCAAGCAACGCTTCTCCAAGATTTTCTAATTGTTCTAGGGAAAGATTTTCAACACGTTGACGAATTGGTGATGGTAATTCTCCTACTCGTCGAGTTAGCTGACGGAGAATGAGCGATCGCGCTTCTACTTCTCTTCCTTCTTCTCTTCCTTCTTCTTTTCCTTCTGCTTTCCCTTCTTCCTTAATGTCTTGATACATTCTGGTTTCTTTAAGGGTAATTCCTAACATTGCTTCGACCTCGCTTCGGCTGAATTGTTCAAATCTGTACGCTATTATCGTCGTGATTAAATCTATTATTACCTGACTTGTAATTTCTGGCTGTTCGGTGGAAGAACGTGAGATTAAATACCTAGCTTCTTCAGGTGCTTGTTGTTCGCTAACGGTAGTTAGAACCATCAGCGCTACCCAAACGGGTAATTCGCGAATATTTCCCAGTTCATTTAAATATACCCTTCGGACTTGAGGACTGTTGAGTTGTCCTCGATGGGGATAAATATCGCTTTGTTCTGTATTACGTGAAGGGTAAATTATTACTACTTGCCAATCGTTGAATCGGTCGCGGTTATAGTAGAAATATAGTGAAGATTCTGCAAATACTCTCTCGTAAAGTCTTTCATCCTTTTGAAACTGTACCATGCCTCATTCTTCGGCACGCTTCGCTAACGCAGAAATATACAGCACCCGGACTTTCATTTTCCGGTAGTAGAAATACACCATCAATTTCAAATTTCGGTTCTTTAACAGCTACCGAATCAAATCTATATTCGGATGCATTTTCTGGTGGATTTGTCAATAGTTCAAACAATAAACTAGGGGATTGTTGAAACAGTTTGTAAAATATTGAATCTCGGCGCATGAAGCAATTTTTTGATTACTAATTGACTATCATCTTCAAAATTACGAATTACCTTTTAACTACCGCTTTTTAAAACATCTAAAGGTAACAACTCCATCCCCATTATCAGCTTCTTTATCTTTAAAATCTCCATAAGTACGAATTTTGCAAAAACCTGCTTTTTCAAGTAGCAGTTGTAATTCATATTTTCCGTAATAACGGCACTGCATTTCGTTAAGTAATGTATCTATTAACTTGCCATCTTTATAAACTTCGTACTTTATTTGCGCGTACTCTAATTGTTCAAAACGGTTATATTCTGCAACTCGACTGATGTAGACAAAACGGTTATCTGGTAACATTCCTTTACGGCTCAATTTCCAGATTCCATCATCAGCTTCTCGTGCTAACCACGGTATAGCCATATCTAATATAAGCTGTCCACCGTCTTCTAAATGATTATAAATCCTGCATAAAGTTTCAAAAGCCTCATTCCTATCTGTTAATAAAGCAAAAGACGAATAGGAAAAAATAATAGTTTTATATTGACGAGGTAATTCCATTTCATGAGCATATTGCTTGTAGAGATTACAATGCAAGCCTTCAACTATCGCTTGTTCACGACAACTTGCTAGAATCTCATTTGAACAATCAAGTCCATCAATATCAATATTTTGGCGTAATAAAGGAATTAAAACTCTACCAGAGCCACACATCATTTCTAAAACCGCACCACCAACTTCATCTATTAATAAATTGTAGAAAGCTGCGTCATTTATATTTCCTTGAGGATGGAATAAATTGTAAGTCTCAACTACTAAACCATAGTAACAATCGCCGTTATGAGTATTTGTTGTCATAGCTTTATTTTTTTCTGAACTTCAAACTTCCTCCCCAGTAAAACCAGCAAGGATTTCTGGAGGTAATTCATCATCAAAATCATCGGACATCGTGACTTTACCTTCCCATGCTCCTGGAGTTCTGGGTTGTTTATTTGCTCGATAGGGAATCATTCTAATTGCAGGTTTTCCCGCTTTAGCAATTATTACATCTTCTCCTGCTAAAACAGCTTCGATTAGTTTGGAAAGATTGGTCTTAGCTTCGTCGATATTGGTAATTCGCATTTTTAAACTTAGCTAAACTTAGTTTATTTTAACCTGTAGTTCAAAATTCATAAACTAGGTTTCTTATAGCTGAGAAATAAACCGAAAAACCTATAACTATTTAGACTCTCTATTTGCACGTCTAGAACCTAATCTATCAAAGAAAAATGGTGCGTTACGGCTTGTGAAAATATCTCGTTTGCCCGCAACATTTATAATGCCGTAACACACCCTACAATTTAATTACTCCCTTCCCGCCAGAAGATTACCGATTAAAAAACCGATGCTTGACGCAGAGAGCGCAGAGGAAAGAAGTTTCATAGAGATAGGAGTTGTTAAGAAAGAGGAGTTATGAGTTGAAAATTAGAAATTAAAAATTAAAAATTTCCTACCCCCTCTCCCCTCTCTTCCCGCTCTCCCCCCTCCCTAAAATTTAAGCGATCGTCACAGCATCAGATAAGTAAAAATCCTGTATCATGTGGAATATTT
>JBARZF010000792.1:0-3528 GCA_049649675.1 Rivularia sp. (in: cyanobacteria)
CCTTCAGAAACCAGGATTTCACCCTTCGATAACTTGACTTCAGAAGCGCGATCGCAAATCCATTCCAATCGACTTTGAGGAAGTACTTTAAATAATTCCAGGGTTTGTAATTCTTCGATACATAAAACCATTTTCAGTTACCAGTTATCAGTGAACAGTGAACAGTGAACAGTTACCAGTGAACAGTTATCAATTACCAATTACCCATTAGACATCTCCAATACCCAATGCCCCATTCCCTCAATCACAACACTTTACTCAAATAGTTGTGAACAAACTGCACGCAAATTGAACCTTCACCGACACCTGAAGCTACCCGTTTTACCGAACCGTGACGCACGTCTCCTACCGCAAATATACCGGGAACGTTTGTTTCTAATAAAAATGGATCGCGGTCTAAATTCCATCCTTTGGGACGATTATTACCATTGTGTTTTAAATCTGGACCAGTGCGAACAAAACCGCGATCGTCTTTTTCTAAAACTCCATCCAGCCATTCGGTACTGGGTTTTGCACCGATAAATATAAACAGCGAATTTGCTGGTACTGTTTCTTGTTCGTCGGTCAAATTATTAACCAGAGTCAATTCTTCTAAACTGGTTTCGCCTTTTGCTTCAACTACGCTGGTATGTAATCTAACTTCAATATTTGGTGTGGCTTCAATTTGGTCAATTAAATATTGAGACATACTTTTAGTTAAGGAATCGCCACGCACCAAAATAATAACTTTGCTGGCATATTTGGAAAAATACATCGCTCCTTGTCCGGCAGAATTCGCCGCACCGATAATATATACTTCTTCGCCTTCGCAAGAACGTGCTTCTGTCTGGGCTGCACCGTAGTAAATACCCGCACTCGTCAAACGCTCGATTCCCGGTACATTCATCCGTCGCCAAGCTACACCCAAAGCCAAAATCAACGCATGACAACTAATTTCGCCACCGTCTTTTAGCTGAATTATTCGATACTGGTCTTGCAAGCGAATTCCCTGTACTTCTTGGGGCGTAAGAATCTCTACACCAAACCTTTTAGCTTGAGTTACAGCCCGTCGCGCCAAATCGCCACCGCTCAAACCCACGGGAAAGCCGAGGTAATTTTCAATCCGCGAACTCGTTCCCGCTTGTCCTCCTGGAGCTTCTTTTTCGATCATCAAAGTCCGCAATCCTTCCGAAGCACCATAAACCGCAGCAGCTAAACCAGCTGGGCCTCCACCAACGATAATTAAATCGTAAAATGGTTTTTCCGCTTGGGTTTGCAATCCGATTTTTTCTGCAAGTTGAACGTTGCTTGGTTGCAACACAGAAGCACCATCGGAGAACAGCACTAAAGGTAAATTTAGACGATCGCAATCTGCATATTCGACTAATTTTTGAGCTTCTTCCGAAGATTCAATATCCAACCATTCATAAGGAACTTGATTTCGTGCCAGAAAATCTTTAACCTGGTGAGAATCGGGGGACCAGCGATTACCGATAACGCGAATACCTTCAAATGGTGGGCGAAAATGCGCCATCCAATCGTCGATTAAATCGTCAATTACCGGAAATAGCTTTTCCTGGGGTGGGTCCCAAGGTTTCATTAAATAGTAGTCAACTTGAGTTTTATTAATAGCATTAATAGCTGCATCAGTATCAGCGTAAGCAGTCAGTAAAGCCCGTTTAGCATTGGGATACATTTCTAATCCCTTCTCTAGAAACTCCACCCCCGACATTTGCGGCATTCTTTGATCGGCTAAAAACAGCGCTACCGATTCATTGCGAAGTTTGAGCTTTTCCAAAGTTTCTAAAGCAGTCTTACCCGAATCAGCACGCATAATCCGAAAGCGATCGCCGTATTGCTGCCGTAAATCTCGTGCTACCGCTTGCAACACTTGCGGATCGTCATCAACCGTTAAAATTACAGGCTTCATAATCAGTTATCAGTGAACAGTTATCAGTGAACAGTTGGGGATTGGGCATGGGGCATTTTTTGGATATGGAAAACAACAAGGGAGCAAAATGCTCCCATTACAAATAAATTTATAATTTTATAATTATTAACTCACCTTCTCCCCATCTCCCCATTACCCATTACCCATTTTCTTATTAAACGAGCATCTGATAAAGACCAATCAAATTCTCATCTGGATCGCGTAGATAAGCTGTTTTAATCCCGTACATGGGATTGTTCATTGGTTCTGTGGTTAATTTGATTCCTTTTTGCTTAAGTTTTATACATTCATCTTCTAAATCATTAACTGTAAAAATTAAAGCTACGGTGTCTTGGCATTCGGCTGTTGGGGGCTTTTCATGATTGTGAATCATCTGTGCCATTTCTGAACGTCGGAAGATACTGAGTCTCATATCTGCAATATTAAATTCCGCGTATCCGCCTTTTTCGTCTTCTTGTACAACTTTAAATTCCATGATGTCTTTGTAAAAGGAAACGCAGGCTTTCCAATCGTTGACAAGTAATCTGGTAAAGGATTTATACACTTTCATATTCTTGAAATTCCCCTGTATTAATAAATTTAATAAAAAGCATTCTTTAATTTTATTAAAATTATAGTCATTTGTACTCAAGTATGTTGTATCGTATTATTGGGATAAAGATGCAATGACTTAATGCAGAAACAGGTGAAAGTCCTGACGCACAGCCGCTTAAACAGTTTTACTGATAGTCAGGGGCGTAAATAAACTCCTTCTTAACGAGCAAATCAAACAAATACTAAAACGGTTCACAATTGTTAGCGAAAAAAGTAGTCCCCAATGCTTTTGTTGAGGGGATACAGGGGGTGTAGTTCTCCCAATAAGGATTAATCCTTATAAACAGATTTTATAGTCGATGTAATATTTGACTATAAAATTTACAACTATAGTCATCAATTGTTAGTTTAAGTCAGGTTTTTTAATCGGTAATATTCTGCGTTCACTAACCCCGCTCTAAAGAGACGGGGATTGTAAGAGGCAAATCTTACGTAATAGTGCAATAGCCTCCACAGCCGAATCTTGGTACAAACTGCCAAATGCCTCCCCAGTTTGGTTTATCTTTAAACCGTTTTGTCGCGGTGTTGGTTAAAGCCCTTCGGGTATCTCCCTCCGGGAGACGCTTACGCTAACGGGGGTTCGCAATCGACGCAAAGCGCCAAGACTGCGACCCCCTCACCAAGACATCTTAGATTCGGTGGGCGAGGGGACTTATTACTTACACTCGGAGGGTTATACCATGCAACGAGTACCAGTTATTAACAAAGAGGGATATCCTCTCATGCCGACAAAGCCAAGTAGGGCAAGACGTTGGCTGAAAAACGGTAAAGCGATTATTTGGAAAAACAAGCTTAACGTGTTTGCAATTCAATTAACGTTTGATGCGGATTGCGATACACAGCCAGTTGTGGTTGGGATAGACCCCGGCAAGCTATATACCGTGCGATTCGTTGGTTAGAAATTATGAGTTGAAATACTTGTAAGGGATTAACCGCTTGGGAAAGGAAAGAACGTAAGTTCTTGTCAGAACCTTGACAACTTAACAACCATGAGGGTGAGTTAT
>JBARZF010000793.1:0-10842 GCA_049649675.1 Rivularia sp. (in: cyanobacteria)
GCAGTTTGATAAGCTTGAGGATTATATTCATCATCACCCGGAAAGGTATTTACATTAATATCTATCCCTTCATATTGCTTGGCAATTTTCTCCGTGAAATGATTACGAATACCCGGAAAAGTCTTACCATCACGACCGCATAAAGAAATTTGATTTACTTTACCACGACTTCTTAAGTCAAATAACACCAGTCCTATAACACCAGCACTTTTATCAGAATCAGCCGCTGCCCCCCGAACAAAACCCGTAACATATTCTCCCGTTCCGATAACTAAAATATCTGTCATTTGATTTTAGATTTTAGATTTTGGATTTTGGATTTTAAGTAAATCTCAAAGTTATTTTTATTCTCCCCCTCTACCCCCTCTTTCCCAACACTCTATCGCTATAGGAATTGCCAAAGCGATTTTCTGGATCGAGTTGATGGCGTACTTTTTGAAAATCATTCCAGTGGGGATAGATTTGTGCTAATTTTTCTGCATCTGGCCCAAATCTTTTTGCCCAATGGGGACGACCATCAAAACTAATCATTATCTTTTCATAGTCATCGAAATAATCTTGACAATCAATATATTTTCCATATGGCATATAACCAATAATGCCGATGTAGCAGCTATCTCTTCCTTGACAAGGACTTAACCATATATTATCCCCTTTAACGAAACGTACTTCAATAGGAAGATGAGCTTTATAATTTTTATTTTGAATCAAATCGCGAATTTCTTCTATAGCCTGAACGGTATGTTCTATGGGAATAGCCCATTCATTTACCCGCTGTTTAAATAGACAATCAAAATTGAATTGACTTAAACTATCACCCCGTGAAAGATAGGGTTGACTAAACATTTGTTGAGCATACCAACGATTAATAGCAGGAATCAAATTTTGATTATAAGATGCTAAATATAATAAAAATTCAAAAGCATAATAGCCAATTAGCTTTTGCTGATACCAGTTTTTCAAACGCTGTAAAACATTTTTTTGATTAACTGTACTCTCTTCGGGTGGTTTACGAGTTGCATTCCACTCCCAAGCCATATCTGCATGAGGTAAATACCAAAAACGATAGTGGTCGGATTTCAAAGACTCCGGTAACTTCTCAAATACGGCTTCTAAGGTTTGCGGTTGCTCTTTTACTTCTAAATCAAAACTTTCCGTGACTTTTAATTTATATTCTGTAATTAATCCCAAACTTCCTAAATGACATTGAACCGCTTTAAATAATTGAGAATTTTCATATTGGGAAATCTTGACAATTTCTCCTTTCCCATCTACCAAAGTTATTTCTTCAATAATTGTCGGCATTGTACCATAATTCAAACCCGTTCCATGAGTTGCAGTTGCCATTGCACCGGAAATTGTTTGAGCCGAAATAGAGCCTAAATTGGGTAATGCTAATCCATATTTGGCCAAACTTTGACTTAAATCATGAATCGTAACTCCCGCTTCAACCACAACGGTTTGATTTTCCGTGTGAATATTTTTAATCTTATTTAAACCATCAAGACAAACTAATTCCTCATCACTCATCGCCATATCGCTAGGAGAATGGGCGCTACCAAATACTCGAATTTTGCTTCCCCGTTTGATAGCTTGACAAACAATATGCTTAACTTCTTCATCTGTTGCAGGGTGATGTACGTAATTAGGTATGCATTGGTACTCCCCCGACCAATTCACAAAACGTTCTTGATTCATGATTTACAAAACAGTAACGATTCCCCGTTGAATATTGGAGTATTTTAATTGTATTTCTGCTCGGGATAATTTTGAGGACATTTTCTGTTCGTGGTACTTTTTGCGTTTTAAATCCTTCCAATCGTTAATCCACTTTAGCTGTGATAAAGTCACTAATTTGGCATGAGCTTCATTTGGATAAAGCTGTTGCAGTAGCGAAATAGTTGTCACTTCTTCCATTCCTCCAGGTACATCTTTAAGAAGTCCGCTGGAAACTCCTAAAAATCCCGTTATATTCAATTTTGATAAATTCCACAAAGCCAAAGTATTCCAAGGTGAAGTCATTCCATCTATAGGTTTAACTCCAGCATCTCCTCCATGACTTAAAATCATCTTTGCTCCGGCTACTAATGTATCTGCGGTTAGATGCAAATCTAGTATTTTTATGTCTGCCGAATTAACGTAAACTTCTGGACTTTGCAGTAAAAGCTTGCTGCCACCCAAAGAAGTTGCTTCATAGACGATTGCATTTAAAGGATGAGCGAATCCTTTCCAAGGGTTAACCAAAAGGGAATGTACTCGATTCCCGAAACCCAAAACATTATTGGCAATGTCGTTGAACAGGTGTTCGTCGGTCGCTATTACCACATAATCGGCGTATTCTAATACTTGATCGCACCATTTTTTTAATCGAGAAAAGTTAGGTGTATGGGTACCACCGCCACTATGAATCCTGGTTCCAACAATCAGAGACATCGATTTGGGTGTTATTAAGTTATGTAAATTAATCATACCAAATATTATAATTTGTCTTGTCGAAAATAAACATATTCATTCATTCGCAAGAAAATCCTTACCGATTGCTCTTTACCTTCTAATTTATTTAGCCTCAGATAAAGATTGCAGTATCAACCCAATGGAAGATAGTATTGATTAATTTATGATTTATTCTTGTTTGTTGTATTTGCGATTTGCCTGCTTGTCAGCATACTTTATTTAAATAAAATCTACCCACTTTTAATACCTCAGACTATTGTCAAATTTGATTTTATTGTTTATAATATAAAACCTTAAAATTTCACAAGATTAAATTATACGTGAAATCTACTAATTAATTGTTACGAAGTTTCTGATAGCTGAAAAAGAAGATTTAGGAAGAGCATAAACTATTAAAAATCACGAAGCCAATAAAAAATTAGTCTAAAAAATCGCAGTCAATAAAGGTTTACAATTTACAGTTTCGGGATCGCGCAATATTAATTGATGCAAATAACTTGATAAAATAAACTTGTTATAGTGTCGGTCAAAAAAATATCTTATTGTAATTAAAATCTAATATCTAATAATTAGTCTAAAGTTAATCTACTTAATTTTATAACCTCTAAAAAACTCACTCTGTATTACTTCTATTACCATTACGAAGCTCGGAGTAATCCCAAGAGTGCATTTGACGGAAGGGAAGACCCATTTTTTGGAAGACATACTTTTCTTTAATACCAGCACCAACGATATCGGGCTTAAGTCCTTTAACAAACTGCTCGAATTCGTAACCAGTTACGTCATCGTAAACGATGGTTCCGTTTTCAATGTAGTTGGTAGTACGCTTGTAGTCATCGCTGTGAGCGAATTCATAACCAGTACTTACAAGTTCCATTCCCAAGTCTTTGAATGCAGGTACTACGTGACGAGGACGTAAACCACCAACCATCAAAGCAACAGTCTTGCCTTTTAGGCGAGCGCCGTATTTTTCGAGGATTGCATCAGCTGTAGGCTGGTACTTAGCAATAACCTTCTCAGCATTTTCTTGGATTTTCTCGTCGAACTTAGCGGCGATCGCTCTTAAAGATTCAGCAATCTTGGTAGGTCCGAAGAAGTTGTATTCCATCCAGGGAATACCATAAGCTTCTTCCATATGACGAGAGATGTAGTTCATCGAACGGTAGCAATGAATCAAGTTCATTTTTACCTTCGGAGTCAACATCATTTCGTTCAAGGTACCATCACCAGACCACTGAGCGACTACGCGCAAGCCGATTTCTTCTAAGAGGATACGGCTAGACCAAGCGTCACCACCGATGTTGTAGTCACCGATGATTGCTACATCGTAAGGACCTTGTTCGTAATCAAGGGTGTTTTCCTTGTGAGCTTTATCAGCAGCAGGGAATACCCAGTCACGAATAGCATCGTTAGCGATGTGGTGTCCTAAAGACTGAGATACACCACGGAAACCTTCGCAACGAGCGGGGATAACTGGCTTACCAAGGTCTTTGGATGCCTTCTTAGCAACGGCTTCGATGTCATCACCAATTAGACCGATGGGACACTCAGATTGAACTGATACACCTCTATTGAGGGGGAAGAGTTCTTCGATTTCATTAATCATTTTGGCGAGCTTCTTATCTCCACCAAAAACGATGTCTCTTTCTTGGAAGTCAGAAGTAAAGTTCATTGTACCAAAGGAGTCAACACCTGTGGTTCCAATGTAGTAGTTACGACGACCAGACCAAGAGTAGAAACCACAACCGATAGGACCGTGGCTGATGTGGATCATGTCCTTAATCGTGATATTCTTCGACTGCTAAAAAATCTATATAATAGTACTTTTGCAAACCTCCCCAGTCGAGTAACCTGAATTTACCTTAAATAAGCTCCCTGAAAATCAAAACAGTAAATCAAATCATTAATTATGCTTGGGTTTGATGAATCCTAAATCTACCCTAATTGAAGAATTTTTAGCGAATATTTGATGAAACTTGCTGTAATTTATCCAGTTGGTATTTCAGTTGTTGATTTTCTGCCATTAACCTGATATTTTCAGCTTCTAACTGTTCATCTGATTTTTTGTTGATTGCAGATTTCATAACTTTCTTACGATTTTCCAAAGAGAACCACCGCTGATAGACTTTAGTATGCATTTCTACAGAATGCCCCAAATTATCTGCTGATGCTTTGATTGGTAAACCTTGAATATGCGCTCTAATCGCACAAGCGTGTCTTAAATCGTAAGGTTCAAACGGTAGATCTAGAATGCGTCTAAACCATCGAGCATTAGTTTGAACTAAGTGTGATAATTCATGAAAGCTTGTTATCTGTTCTATTTTTTGATTCAATAAATAAATAGCTTCTGGATTTTTTAATTCAAATAATTTTACCCATTCTGGTATAAAAGGTAAAACTTCTCTGTAACCTGTCTTATTTGACTTATGAACTTTCCAAGTATTATCAGTATTTTCATCACTTAAAAACCATTCTAAATCGGGTTGATTAAATACCTCACGTGGTCTTAAACCATACGTAGCAATTAGTCCAAATACTAACCTGTGTAGCTTCCAAGAGTTTCGATAGTCTTTTCTTACTTTTGTATTATTGCCTTTTACTTTATATTTTCCAAAAGCTTCTGTAATTTCAATATCTGAAGGTATATACCTATCATTAGGGACTACAGGCAATTTTAAATTTTTGAAATCGACTTCTATTTGATGAATTTTAGAAAATACCCTAGCAACTCTGATTGCTTGGTCGCGAGATGTGGGGGAATCAATATTTCTAATAATTGTAATGATATTTTCACTGGTGACTGGTAAATCTGATTCAAAGTATTGTTTATACCTTTTATACAAATGCCAAAAACTGTGTTCGCTCTTAATAGTTCTTTTTCTAGTACTAAAATATTCATTTTCTAAAGTTTCTAATACTTGCTTAAAAGTTTTATACTCCTGCTGCTTTGTATTTCTACCTAAATATTTTTCAGTCCATTCAAAGCACTTTCTTGCAATCAACGTACCCAATTCATTAGCTTCTTCTTCAGCTGTTTTTAACCCATCTGAATTTGCGGGAATACTTAAAGAGATAAAGTATTGCTTTCTAGTTCTTCCCGATTTATTAGTATCGCCAGGTTTCAACGGAAGAGTAGCTCTTAACTGTAGAGTGTTTCCGACTTTTTTTATACTTACCTTGCTTTGACTCGCCTTGAGTCTTGCATTTATATCTGTAAGCTTCTCCTCAATTCTTTTATCCATATATTCTTGCGTTGCTTTCACCTGAGCTTGTGTACCCATGTAGCTTCCATCGGTGCTTGCCGGAACTTCAAAATATTCAAATAAATCTTCTAAATCTTCTTGATGCACCTTTTTCATCCTAAATATGCCCTAAAAAATAACTGTTTGTAAAGAACATTTAATTTGTTTAAAATTGTTCTCTACAAACAGTTTAGAGTATTTTGTTTTAAAGATAAAACATATTTTTAATCGGACCCCAAACCACACCCTTAGAACCTGCATATGCACAACCACGAGCGGTCATTACACCAGGAAGAGATTTTACATTAGACTTTACGCCGCAATCACTCTTACCTTCTTCGTGGACGTTGAGGTGCTTAGCACGTCTTTTTTTAGCTTTCTCAGGATAAGCGTCTAAAACTTCGTTAACTAGCTGCTTTCTTTCTTCGACGGTGTTTTTATTATCTGCGGGTGACATATTTTTCTGCCTTTTTTACTACTGGTAACTACTTGGGATTTGAGGAATAGTAAGAGTTGATTGAAGCATTTGGTAGAAGGTAAAGGGTAAAAGGTATAACGTGTAGTTGTACCTTTACCTTTACCCTTTGTCGCTAAGACATCACTTACTACTAAGTAGCAGGAACTTCTTCAGCTTTTTTACCAATAACGTCTGCGTTCTTGGTATCATCATCCAAGATACCGAACTCAACGAGGAGTGCTTCTAACTCATCCATTTCGAGAGGTGTAGACCGTACAACGTTAACTCTTAGTATTAAGGTCATATAGGCACCTGAATAGCTTATCAAATCAAGAGTTGCTGCATCGCTTTATATTATGGATTTCATTATCAGTTAATTATTATGATTTCGCTAAAATAAAGCTGTTACCTGTCACGATCCACTCCACCTAAACTTCTTACTTTTGAGCAATTCGTTGCTGAGTGTGGAGATAACGCTTGTTACAAACTAACTGACGGAGAATTACGTGACTCATGAAAAGTTGCATTACTAGACAAACAATTGGTTTTCATACTAGGAACTGATTTTTTTGATCGGACAGTGATGATGCTTGATAAATAATCCATCACTGTTTCTAAGCGGGCAAACGCAACAAATCCTTTTCGCAAAAATCTAATCCCGGAAAATATTTCGCCCTTTACAGCACGGCGTAAAGGGCGCAACCATTGCCAACGGTTAAAATCCTTATCCTATAAGACTTTTTACTTCTTACTTCCGCGCAGCGGTACTAGGTGCAATTTAAAAATTTCATCTCTAGCACCAGCATGGGGTAAATCCACGAAAATAATCTCATCAAAACGCCGTACTAATTCGGGTGGTAAAAATTCTAATCTGTTAACCGTCGCCATTACTAATACTTGAGATGTTCGCTCTTGCATCCATGTCAATTCTCAAGTTATGAAGGTGCTACACAAGCTAATTTAAATGCTGTTATCTTACCTCAAATTTCAGATGAAATAAAGCAAACTCCTGATTGTAATACTCAAGCTCGTTACTGGGTTGAATATACGGAAGTAGAAAATAATTTAGGAGTCAATACAGATGCTAACCAAGATAAAATAGAGAATGTGTAAAATCTCTACCAAATGCCAAAGAAAATCAGGGAACTTAAGCAAATGCTTCGCAAATCAGGTTTTACAGAAGTTCCTGGAAAAGGAAGCCATACAAACTGGATACATCCCTTTTATACAGGAAAACTTACAGTTTCAGGAAAAGACGGAAACGACGCTAAACGCTATCAAGAAAAAGATGTGCAACAAGCTATTGAAGAACTAGAAGCTAACATTAATAATGATGAAACTTAAATATCAAATGATAATTCAATGGTCGGAAGAAGATAACTGCTTTTTAGTAGCTTTTCCCGACTTTCCCGGACAAAAATGGCGAACTCATGGCGAAACTTACGAAGAAGCAGTTACAAATGGAACTGAAGCTTTAGAATCTTTGGTAATAGCCTATCAAGCAACAGGTGAACCCCTTCCCGAACCAACTGTTAATAAAGCAGCGTAGTGAAAGCATATTGCTCTCTAATTTATTACTTAAAAGTGGAAGGAAACGTGCTGAAGACGGATTCCAATTCAGAATTTGAGCACATAGTTCTCTGCGGAAATTTATCAACGAGGATATAAACTACCGGATGCTACACAAGAATTAATTCCAGAAGCTAACTGTAAACTAGATTTTGTTTATCATTTCGCAGAAATTGCTGTTTTCTGCGACGGTTCAGTTCACGATAATTCCGAACAAAGAAAGCGAGACAGAATTGAACGAGATAACTTGAGATATAGTACCAGCTATACCGTTCTTACCCTGCGACATGATGAAAATTGGCAAGAAAGGTTGGAGTATTTAGCAAGCTTGTAAATTTTGGAGCAAGTATGATACGTAATTTTATCTAACTAGTCTCAAAATAGTTTTGAGCAACACAATTTTACTGGTTGTAAAATTATTTTAAAACTAACAAGCCTAAAAAATTATAGAAAATAAAGGTTAACGTCTGGCGGGTGGTCCTCTTTCATCGACAGCAATAATTTCCCGTAGCAAATATTTCGTACCCGAACATTTTTTGATCGCTTCCTCAACTCGAACGCAACGTATTAAAAAGCTCACAGTTTCTCTGTAAGCAAAATTTGACGCATGAGTTAATCCGAAAAACGAGCTTGCTGAAAGTGTCTTGAGAGCAGATTTTCTACGTGCCAATTTTTGCTCTAACTCAAAACTCAGCGTTTGCGCGATTGCATAAGCCAGCAATGGTGGAACGCTATTGCCTATAGCTTTATGAGCAGCAAGCTTACTCGTCCCAAAATCAAACCAGTCGGGAAAACTATGTAAACGAGCAGCTTCGCGAACTGTTATAACCCTAACTTGTTCATAATGTATTGGACGTGCAGCAGTTCTGTTTCCACTTCCAGCACGCAAGGTTGGGGAAAAACCGTTCATAGATAGTCGATAAGCCCAAGTTGTCGGTTCTTTTTTCCCAGGTTTGGTATCGGCATATTTTTGTTGGGTGGCTGCTGTATGCACAGTTGCTTTACAACCACTGATAATATCTTTTCGTGAGCTAGACGGATTAGCGAAAACTTTTTCTAGGTATTGGGCATATTCTCCCTTTTCGCCCCATTCAGAATTCCACTCCCAAGTGTCTGTTTGAGAATTAATCGGAATATGAGATAGATCGGCGATCGCATCCCCCACACTGAACCTTCTATCGCTTTGAGATGGTGCATTAACCGGAGGCAATTTAGAACCAATCCAAATAGCCCTTTGCCGTTTTTGAGGTACACCGTAATGTGATGCTGTGAGGAACCATTTTGAGAAAAAATAGTGTTCCTCAATGAGAGCTTTGGCATTACTTGTAATATGAGAAAATTTGTTCCATTCTATAGCTGGAACGTTCTCCATGACGAACATCGATGGATTTAGTTCTACCACCAAATTGATAAATTTGATTACTAACTGACTGCGAGCATCATCAAGGTTTTGTTTACCAGCAACCGAAAACCCTTGACAGGGAGGACCACCAATAACTGCGGCAATTTCTCCATCCCAATCTAGATATTTACCTCGAATAATTTCTCTAATTTCTGCGGCTGAAATATCGCCAATATCTCGACATAAAACTAACGTATCGGGAAAATTAATTTGATATAGTTCTAATACTTTGGGATTATTATCTATGGCAACTGCGATTTCAAACCCAGCAGACTGAAAACCCAAGTCCAAACCGCCAACTCCACAGAATAAACTTACTACCAACTTCTTGCTTTTTGATAACATTTTAATTTTAAAAAAGGTTTTTTATTCTTATATATATATTATAGATTAATTTTATAGTCATACTAATATCATTAGTTATTTTTATTATTGAAATTAGGCTCATTTATTATTAGAACTTGATTGATAGCTTCTAATCTTCGTCTTTGGTAAGACAGCAATACAATTCCATCTCCATCGTTCCGACCATATTGAATATTGTTGTAATTTTGTGGTGTAGTAAGTATTTTGAGGATTGGCACAAATTGAGAATAACCCAACTCGTGAATTACCTGCTTCAAGCTCTCCATTATCTTTACGAAAAGCTTCAACCCTTGCCCATAAAATAGCTTCTTTACCTTCTAATCCTTTCTTCAAAGCATCGGCGTATCTTTTAGGGAAAGCATCAGAGACTCTAGGGGATGCCTGATTCCACTGGTCTAAATTATTAATAAATGCTTCAATATTTTGTTCAGGCTTTATGCCAGCATTTTGAAGTTTGTTAACTAATCTAGGAATACGGCTTCTAGTCCGTTTTAAACATACTGCATCTGCATTTTCTAAATTTGTGCCACCTCTACCTTGGTCGCTACACCAGCCTCTATTAAGAACTCCATTTCCAGGGTCAACATGACCTGAATAAAGCTTAGTTTTACTACCATCAAGCTGACAATTTCCTGTACTCCGTACAAATTGCTAATACACCTACAGAAGAGTTGTTAGCAAATAAATCATTTAACCCTCCATAATATGAGCTATGAGTTGAAGAGATAATTTTTACCCCATTTGAAACAAATTTAATTGCTGGCTTACTTAGCGAAAAGCTTGTAATCATAAATAGTAACAGGATATTAAATAAATCCCATTTGTAGCCTAACTTAATTGAATCTCTCATTATCTACAGAAAAATAAAACACTACTAAATAATGCTATTCATGCTCTTAAATAAAATATTATTAATAAACCACCAAACAACAAAAATAGTTGTTTTATGATCGGTGGTAAACTGCACCATAAATGCAAAGTTTTTTGAATAAGATTCGGTCGCCAAGGAGACTTCGCTTTCATATTTCCACCGTGAATTAACCAGTGAGCAAAGGGTTACAATTTCCGTAAAAAAATGGGCAGGCTTATTATGGAGAGATGCCGGATATACAACGAGTTAATTTGTTTTAAAGCCTGCCCATTTTTTAAGGCTCCATCTCGGGGCAAAGTGGAAGAACATCTTTTCCGAATTTCTCATGTCCTAGATGCCGATAAGCAACCCCTGCATAGGTCTTTTTTTTCGAGTAAAGCCAATTTTCTTTAGGACCCGTGAAATTGTGCGACCGCTAATTTGTCCCTCCCAAAGTGAGGCCATCTCCACTTGGGTTTTATCCCCATGAGATAAAGCAAAC
>JBARZF010000794.1:0-16447 GCA_049649675.1 Rivularia sp. (in: cyanobacteria)
GGCAGGAGCCACAGGAATAGGCTCGGAGTGTGGATCGATACCGTAATTTTGACAAACTTGAATGATATTGGGAAAGCGATAATTAATACGCTCGGTAGGAATTGGGCGTAAGTCTAAATAAACAGTACCTCGATTTGCATCAGTAGTATTACTTTCGAGATGGTCAAAAATTGCTCGACTGACTACATCTCTAGGAGCTAATTCTCCATCGGAATGATAATCAAAAGCAAAACGATATCCAGAGCTATCTACTAAATGCGCTCCTTCTCCCCTGACTGCTTCACTAATTAGAAAATGAGGTGCATTTTCTTTATTTAATCCTGTGGGATGGAATTGGAAAAACTCTAAATCCCTAACAATTGCTCCACTCCGCCAAGCTAATGCTACACCATCTCCCGTACTTACTTGAGGATTAGTTGTATGAGCGTATACTTGACCTCCACCACCTGTAGCTAAAATTACAGATGAACCTTTGATCCAAATAATTTGATTCTCATGGAGAAGGCTAACTCCTTGAATGCGATCGCTAGTCTTCCATAAACTCAAAACAAATGCTTGAGATAAAATCTGAATATTAGGACGTTCTAAAACTCTTGCAGTAAGAGTATTGATTATGGTTCTACCTGTAGTATCAGCAGCGTGAAGCACGCGAGAATGAGAATGAGCAGCTTCTTTAGTAAAAGCTAGGTTTTGTCCATAACGATCGAAGGCTACCCCCATTTCTAGTAAAGACTCAATAGAAGTTGCAGCATTTTCTACTAAAAATGCTACTGCTTCGGAGTCGCATAATCCTGCGCCAGCTTTTAAGGTATCTTCAAGATGAAATTTGGGGGAATCATCAGGAGCGATGGCAGCAGCAACACCTCCCTGTGCCCAACTGCTAGAACCTGTCTTGATAGTATCTTTGGTAACTATAGCAACCTGTAAATGAGAGGGGAGACAAAGGGCAGAATACAACCCCGCCGCACCACTGCCAATTACTATGATGTCAAATTCGTCTTTTTGTTTAGAAGTAGTTAAGTTTGATAATGGCATCGAAGGTCAAAAATATCTAATTGATGGAACACACTTAAAAAAATTAGCCAATTCCTGTTTGTTTTTGCCACTTACTTTTAATTTTTTGATTATTGGTATAGTCTTCGTGAGGTTCAAACCCTGGCAGTGATTCGTAGATATCTATATATCCCATAGGGGAGTAAAACTTTTCTCCATCTTCAATTGATTTTTTGACTATTTTTTCGGATTTTAACCATGATTTTTGATCGGCAATAGAAGACAGATCGCAGTTTATTTTCATTTCCACTATGGGAAACCGCAACACGGTTAGTATTATCTTCTTGCAAAAATCGATCTAAAAAACCTTTACCGACAGCGTTGCTGGCTTCGGTAACGATAACAAGTCTAGAATTCATGATTTTTTTTTATTTACTTAATTTTTATTTTTAATATTTGAATTTATCGTTAGCTGCTGTTAAAGGAGGATTGCAGAGGCAATAAAAGCTCCCCGTTCCGCCATGGTAAACCTATATGATGGGTATTTTTTGGGTATGAATGGCTGTTTTTGGTATACCCAATTTAGTTGCCTGTTCTGGAGTCATGTCAAAGGTAGGGTAACAAGCAGGTATAGACAGCAATATCTTTTAATTTGGTTACCATATCATGATTGCGTGCCGATAGTATATAGAACTTACGCAACAGCGACGAAAAAGCTATTATTTCAGACGTGGCCGATTCCCCAACCTCGGCAGAGCTGATTAATTTCCTAAAAAGCTTATAAAGTCAAGGGCTTGATAATTAAATTTTGGAATTATATTCTACTTTTCGGGGGCAAAATTATTAATTATCTATGACTTAAGCTTTCAAGATTGCTCTCAAATCATATTGACAATTTTCCTATCGAAATCGAATGAATCAGATCTGCCTTCTTCCCCCCTCTCTCTCGGTACGGGATTCCACAAATACCAAATTTACGAATACTCATTAAATTAGAACTATATAATAAAATATTTGTCTCTCACACACATTTATGACCGCAAAAGTTGCTATCTCAGATAATCCTTTGCTCAAATGTTCGGGTTTACCTCCTTTTGCAGAAGTAAAACCGGAACACGTAGAACCTGCTTTAAATCAATTACTCTCAGAACTAAATGAAGAACTCACTCAATTAGAAGCCGATCTCAAACCTACTTGGAGCGGTTTGGTAGAACCTTTGGAACGGTTAACCGAACGTTTAACTTGGAGTTGGGGTATTGTTAGCCATTTGATGGGTGTGAAAAATAGCCCGGAATTACGTCAAGCTTACGAAACTTCACAACCTAAAATAGTCCAGTTTTCTAACCGACTCAGCCAAAGTAAACCCATTTATAATGCTTTCAAAGCTTTGCGTGAAGGCGATATTTGGAATACTTTGGAATCGGCACAGCAGCGAATTGTTGAATCATCTATCCGCGATGCCGAGCTTGCTGGTATTGGTTTGGAAGGTGAAGCGCAAGAACGTTTTAACGCTATTCAAATGGAAATGGCCGAACTTTCCACAAAGTTCTCAAATCATGTTTTAGATGCAACTAAAGCTTTCAAATTAAAACTTGTAAACCCTGAAGAAGTCGAAGGTTTACCTCCAAGCTGGCTGAGTTTGGCAGCACAAGCAGCACGAGATGCAGGTGAAGAAAACGCAACTCCAGAAAATGGCCCTTGGCGCGTCACTTTGGATTTCCCCAGCTATGCTCCTTTCATGCAGCATAGCAAGCGGCGAGATTTACGCGAACAGTTATATAAAGCTTTTATATCTCGCGCATCTTCAGGAGATTTGGATAATAGACCGATAATTAAACGTATTTTGGAGTTAAGACAGGAATTAGCTGAATTACTCGGATATAAAAACTATGCTGAGGTCAGTTTAGCGAGTAAAATGGCTCCTAATGTGGAAGCGGTGGATAAACTTCTCGAAGAATTGCGTCTCACCAGTTACGATGCCGCGAAGAAGGAATTAGAAGAACTCAAAAAGTTTGCAGCTTCTAAAAATGCTCCAGAAGCGAAGGATTTAAAAAACTGGGATGTTACCTTTTGGGCAGAGCGTCAGCGTGAAGAGAAGTTTGATTTTACACAGGAAGAATTACGTCCTTATTTCCCTTTACCTCAAGTTCTTGACGGCTTATTCGGATTAGTAAAACGCTTATTCAACGTTAGCGTTACTCCTGCCGACGGACAAGCGCCGATATGGCACGAAAATATCCGCTATTTTAAAATCGCCGATGAAACAGGTAATCCTATAGCTTACTTCTATTTAGACCCCTACAGCCGTCCTGCTGAAAAACGCGGTGGTGCATGGATGGATACCTGTCTAAATCGCCGTCAAATTAAGGAAAACGGTAAAACTGATATTCAGTTACCTGTTGCTTATTTGATTTGCAACCAAACTCCCCCGGTTGACGATAAACCCAGCTTAATGACCTTTACGGAAGTAGAAACCCTCTTCCACGAATTTGGTCACGGTTTGCAACATATGCTTACCAAAATAAATTATCCTAGCGCTGCTGGTATTAATAATGTCGAATGGGATGCCGTAGAATTACCCAGCCAATTTATGGAAAACTGGTGTTACGAACGTCCAACTTTGATGGGAATGGCGAAGCATTACGAAACCGGCGAACCTCTACCAGAACATTACTACCAGAAATTAGTTGCAGCACGTAACTATATGAGCGGTAGCGGAATGTTACGCCAACTGCACTTTAGCTTGCTCGATATCGAATTGCATTACCGCTATCGTCCCGATGGTGGCGAAACTCCCGACGATGTACGCAGCCGCATCGCCAAAAATACAACTGTATTGCCACCGCTCCCCGAAGATAACTTCCTCTGTGCCTTCGGACATATTTTTGCTGGGGGATATGCGGCAGGTTATTACAGCTACAAATGGGCTGAAGTATTAAGTGCAGATGCCTTTGCTGCCTTTGAAGAAGCGGGATTAGAAGACGAAGAAGCGATTAAAGAGACAGGCAAACGCTACCGCGACACCGTACTTGCACTTGGCGGTAGCAAACATCCGATGGAAGTATTTGAATCTTTCCGTGGTAGAGAACCGAGTACCGAACCTTTACTTAAGCATAATGGCTTGAAAAGTGCGGCTTAGGTAATTGGGCATCGGATATTTTTCAATATTAATGTAGAGGCGTTCCAATGCAACGCCTTTTTTTATGTTGATATTCAGCATCTTGCCGCGTCGTAATATTTTATTAAACGCAAAGCATCAAAGCTGGTTCTATGTTGTTTTCTATAGCAGATTCTTTACCATACTTTTGTGCGTAAGTTAAAAGCTCGTATGTCCATTCCGTGAAAATTTGAAATATTTTATCGACTATATTAAGAGCTTGTTGACGCTGTGAATCTGTAAGTTCTATTTTTAAAACAAAATTTTCTGCTTCCGGTGTACGCATAGCGTGTCCAGTTTCTACTCGAAAATGTGCATCACCAAAGCAATTTGATGAAATTAAATGGTAAAAATTTAAGTAAATTAGATTTTGCCGATTTAGTTTTTTTTCTAATGAGTTTAACACTGTTTGGTTTAGTAGTTTGCGATCGGTTTAACTTGCTTCCTTTTTTGTAAAGTAGGATTTTTATTAGTATTGGTACAGAAGACTTTTATTCGTCAGTTCTTAAAAAATTATTATCACAGGGTATATCTGGGTTCAACTTAGCTTCACATAACCATAATAACAACAATTAATTAAAGTGAAATATTCACACCTATTTCAGTTAGGTGATAGGTTTGTTGGCAAGAAAACTAATTTTGTATTTAGTATAAAGGGTACTAATTTACACTTATTTCTTCTTTTTATTTACACAATACTTATACAAAAAACTGTGGTTTTTACAGGTTTAATTTAAGCGTTTCTTAAGTTTATATATAAATAGCGAAAATATTAGTATTGATTACTTTAGAGAGACGATAAAAGAGGGAAATATCATGTTTGATTGCATTGTAATTGGAGCCGGACCTGGAGGAATCGTTTGTACAAAAGAATTAATTGAACAAGGTCTGAGCGAGATTCTTTGTTTGGAGCAAGCTAAAGATGTAGGAGGCACTTTCGCCAATACATATGACAATTTAGTGTTGACTTCCTCTGCGACAATGAGTATGTTCTCGGATTTTTGGATCGGCGATGGAAAACAGCACGTATTCTGGACTAAAAACGAAGCAATTGATTATTGGAAAAGGTATGCAGAATATTTTGGTGTACTGGAACACATTCGTTTTAGCTCTAAAGTTGTGGCTGTAGTTCCACAAGAACATGAAGGTTGGCAGGTTCAGTTAGAATCTGGAGAAGCTTTTCTATCAAAACGGATTGCAATAGCAACTGGGAACAATTCAATTCCTAATTATCCTGCATGGAAAAACTTGTTAACCGACATTGAATACTCTCACTCCAAAGAGTACCGGAATGCTGAAAATCTCTTGGGCAAAAACGTGTTATTAGTTGGGGGAGGCGAATCTGGCTCAGATGTAGCATTAGAAGTATCCCGTGTCGCGAACAAATGCTGGGTAAGCCTTCGTAATACAACAGGATGGGTAGCACCCCGTAAAAGAGGCATATACGCTGCGGATATTTCTACCCATCGAGGCGTGTGGGGTCTTCCTCGTGCTTATGGAAAAACTTTAAGCGAAGCTATCTATAAAGCTGAGTTGAGCTACAAAGATCCAGTTCACGATACAGTAGTCGAACTCAACAAAAAAATTAAAGCTCGAAAGGGTGTTTGGGGAATCTTTGGAACCAAAACCTTTTCATTGCCAGAAGCTATCGTGAATCATGGCTGTAAAGTTGTTGGTGAGATAGTCAAGGTAGAAGATAAAGGAAGAACCCTACATACGGCAGACGGAGAAATTCTGCAAAATATTGATACTGTCGTATTTTCTACTGGCTATAAAAACCATGTGTCTTTTCTGCCAAAAGAAATCAAGGAAACTGACCCTCGCAGTCTTTACAAGCATATGTTTCATCCTAAATATCGAGACAAATTAGTTTGGATTGGTTGGGCGCGTCCAGGCTTTGGCAGCCAGTTTCCGATTATGGAAATGCAGGCAAGGCTTTTTGCGTTAATTTGTAAAGGAGAACGAACCCTTCCTGCTGCCGCAGAAATGGAAAGAGTTACTTGTGTAGATAGAGATGTTTACCTAGAACAGTTCGAGCATAATGCTCACCGGGTGCGAAGTTTAGTTGATTATCACCGCTACATGGATGACATAGCTAATTTAATTGGATGTGAGCCTCCGCTATGGAAGTATTTTTTCTTACAGCCCCGTATCTGGCTTCGTATAGTATATGGTGCTACTCAGGCTACTCAGTATCGACTGCGAGGACCGGGCAATAAAGAATCCTTATGTCGGGAAATATTAATAAAGCTACCTGTAAGTAAGCCGACTCATATAGTTAAAGCTGGTTTAAAAGGACGTTTGATTTATGCATTTAAAGCTTTAATCCCAAAATTTAATTTTATTGGTCTTAAAAAATCACAAAAATCGTCGTCTTCTGCAACAGTTTCTCAGGTTTCGTCTGTCTGATTTGATCCATCTTACCGCTTAAAATATCTAATAAATACCTTAGATTAGGCTATAGGACTCCTATTTTATTTTTGAAAAAATAATTTAGCTGGAAGCCTTCTATACAAAAGTTTTGTTCTAAGTATACTTAGCAAGATTCAAGTAGGATTTCTATATATCCTAATTATGCTCATCAGTTAGCAACGTGTTCTAAAGTATTTACAGCAGGCTAACTGGAGTTTCACATTTGATTAGAACCCCAAAGAAACCAGATTTGATCACAAAAAAGGAAATTTACAAATGTCTATTAATTATACAGAAACACCAGTTTGTTCGGGAAAAAACCAGATATTGGTAAGTAATTTACAAACATCTATTCGTTCGATAACTCCTGATTTAGGAACTTTCCAGAAAATTTTGTTAAAAGCTGATGGTACAGTGACAGCCATGCTAGAGGCTTACTTGTCTGAACCAATTCAAGTAGTTAAAATTTCGGAAAAGCTAGCTAATATGGAGCTTAAATTTCCGAACACGAAATTAAATAAACAAGAGCAAGTTATTGCTAGAAAAGTTCTCCTTCAAGGAGAGATTAGTCAGCGCAATTTTATCTACGCTGATTCACTTATCTTGCTCAATAATCTGGATGAACAATTTAGCTATGAATTACTTAATACCAACAAACCAATTGGCAAACTCTGGTCAGACCAAAAAGTTGAAACTTTTAAAGAAATCATCGCTTCTGGCGAAGAACCAGCGAATGAACTATCAAATTATTTTTGTATTGAACCAGAGGCAAATGTACTATTCCGTACCTATTCTGTATTTTCCAAAGGAAAAATAATCATGATAATTACTGAAAAGTTTCCCCAGAGCTATTTTTTACCAAAAGTTCCATTAACTTGAAGAACTGTTTTAATGCAATGTTGCGTCGGTCGCATTTTAACTTGCTCGATATTGAATTATATTACAGCTATCGTCCTGGTGGCGATCAAACAGCATATGATGACGGCAAGCGTATCATCAAAAATATAAGTGTTCATTTTTTTAAAGATAAGTATTTACCCTATTTATAAGAACTTAATATATTTTTCTCTGAGTTTTCACTAATGTCATTAATAGATTTATAGTTTAGATTAAATCACTATGACAAATAGTTTTAATATTTTCGTGATGTTTTTTCTCAGTGAAAATCGCTGCTATAGAAGAGATATCATAGATGTATTGATTCAGTGCATAACCTATTTTTTTTTAATATATAAAGAGATATCATCTTTATGTTGCTGGGTTATCAGGTTGCAAGGTTTAAAAATAGATGTATTAAAACCTAAATTCTTCTATGAAATATTAGTTTTAATGTATTTTCGTCGTACTTATTTCTTGATAATAGCTAGCAATATAGGAAAATAATTTTATGACAGATCTTATGGCATTTGGACACCAGCAAAAAAATCAAGACGAGAATAATATTTGGTTATCAAGTGGAAAACCACAGTTTGCTGTGTCAGGGTGTGATGATGGATTGCTTTGGGAAACATGGATGTCTATGTTTCACTTTCCGACTCTAACAGTTGCTGATGAGTTAGGATTGTTTACCTTAATTGCACAAGCACCAAAAACAGCATCTGAGGTTAGTCAAAGTCTTTGCTTAACCGAACGTGCTACTGAAGCTCTTTTAGGGGTAATTACCTCATTAGGCTATCTAGTTCAGCAAAATAGTAAATTTAATCTTACCCAAGTCTCTCGTAATTTTCTGCTTCCTCAAAGCCCCTATTATTGGGGTGGAATGTTTAAGCTAATGGCAAATAATCCTTTAACACACTCTGTATTATTAGAAGGATTGAAAAATGATACAGCTAACGTTTACCAGGAACAGGATGTTTGGGAAGCTCACGAAATGGAGATTGAAAAAGCTAAAGTATTCACAGGTGGGATGCAGAGCATGACTATGCCTGGTGCTTTAGGTCTTGCAAATCATGGCAACTTTAATGGAGTAAAACGTCTTCTTGATGTCGGAGGTGGTTCTGCTGCTGTTTCCGTAGCTTTAGCTCAACGCTATCCTCAAATGCTATGTACGATTCTTGATTTACCAGTAGTTTGTAAAATTGCCAAAGAATATATTTCCAAAGCTGGATTATCAAACCAAATAGATACGTACTCTGCGAACTTCTTTGCCGACGTTTTTCCTGCGGGTTATGATGCTATTTTATTTAGCAATATTGTTCATGATTGGGAATGGGAAAAGTGCCAGCATTTAGTAAAAAATAGTTTTGAAGCATTACCCAAAGGTGGTCGTATCTACATACATGAACTACTTTTAAACGATACGAAAGATGGCTCGATAACAGCGACTTCATACTCAATGTGTATGATTTGGTGGGCTAAAGGAAAGCAGTATACAGCAAGTGAAGTCAATCAACTTTTACAACAGGCCGGATTTGCAGATATTTCGATAACTTCAACTCATTCTCATTTTTCATTAGTTTCTGCGACCAAACCATAAATTCTTAGCAAACTGATTACAAGAGAAACTACTCTATCTGCCTATGCGATGGAGTAGTTTCTCTATTTGTATCTTATTTTTAACTATTCTCTGGCTGAGTAATCGGAATTTCAATCACAAACTCAGAACCTCGTCCCGGTTCACTAAAGCAGTTTAGCTGACCACCGTGTCTATCAACGATAATTTGATAACTGATTGATAATCCTAAACCAGTTCCAACACCAACGGGTTTAGTAGTAAAAAATGGATCGAATAAGCGTCGCTGTACTTCTTCCGATATTCCCGTACCATTATCTGTAATATGGATTGCAAGGCGATCGCCCTCTAGCATTTCTGTAGTAATTGTAATTCTAGGAGCGCAAACTAGACCCTTGCGTATACCTTCTTCTACAGCATCAATGGCATTTGCAATCAAATTCATCAACACTTGATTCAGCTGTCCGGGAAAGCAAACAACTTTAGGTAAGATAGCGTATTGCTTAATTAACTCAATTCCATTATGTTCTGGCTTTGATTTTAAGCGATGTTGCAAAATCATCAAAGTACTTTCAATACCTTCATGAATATCCACCATTTTCATTTCAGCTTCGTCAAGACGGGAAAAAGTTCTTAAAGATTGCACTATTCCCCGAATCCTTTCAGCCCCTAACATCATTGACTTCATTAATTTAGGTAAATCCGAAATTAAGAAATCTACATCTAAGGCTTCCATTTCCTCCTCTATTTCCGGAGTTGGTTGAGGATATTCTTGCTCGTACAGTTTTAGTAAACCTAAAATGTCGTGAGCATAATTATTTGCATGAACTAAATTACCGTAGATGAAATTAACCGGGTTATTTATTTCGTGAGCAACTCCAGCCACCAGATGACCCAAACCAGACATTTTTTCACTTTGTACCAACTGAGATTGGGTTTTCTGGAGTTGTTGCAGCGTTTGTTCTATTTGCTGTGCTTGTTTTTGAGCATCTAGTGCAGTTTTCTGAGTTTCGGCATATAGATCGGCTTGATTAATCGCGATCGCAAGTTGATCTACTACAGCCTTCAGTAATTCGACTTCAGTATCAGTCCAAAAACGAGTTCCAGCCCAGTTAGCACAAACAATGACACCAATTTGACCCAAACGAGTTTGAATTGGTACCACAATTTCTGATTTGATTCCCAAAGATTCCAAGAGTTGTCGATGTATTGGTTCTTCACATTTAGTTGTGTCTTCTGTTTTTATTATTTCTTGCTTAATAAACGGTTCTGTCACTAACCCTAACTTATCTACAGAACGATGTCCTAGCAAACTAGGCAAGTTATGATTTTTTGATTCTTTTATGGTTTCTAAAATTGCAGGTTTAGCATTATGATGAAACCAAGAAAAGCTACAACTATCAATATTTAATAAACGCTTAATATTATTAATTGCTGTCTCTACAACTATATCTATGTCAAGGCTATTACGGATTTGACTAGCAAGATTGTTGAGCAATTTTTCTCGACTCGCTAACTTTCGATACCGCGCTTCCGACTGTTTGAGTGCTTCTTCAGCTTGTTTGCGGTCTGTAATATCTCTCCAAACAGCGTAAAATACCTTTTCCCCATTTAAGGAGATAGCTGTCAATTGCACATCTAAAGGTTTATCGGTACCATCTGTACGGCGAATCATCCATTCAAAACGATGACCACCATTAGCAAAGGCAATTTTTGTTAACTCCATCTGTTTATCAAAAGATGAAGTACCATCGGGTTGAAATTCGGGAGATATCGCCGATGGTGCTAAACGCATTAATTGTTCTTTATTGCTACAACCCATCATCTCAACTGCTGCTTGATTAAAATCGATAAAAACTTTACCGTTGTACAAAAGAATTCCATCTGCCGATCTTTCAAACAAGGTACGGAATTTTTCTTCGCTTTGTTTTAGCGCATCCTCTGCCAACTTCAACTCGGTAATATCCATTATCATACCGTCCCAGACAATATCGCCATTGTCTTGCTTTGAGGGTCGGGAGTGTGCTTGCAACCACTTCAACCTAGATGGAGTAGTAATTCGCCACTCTTGTTTCCAAGGTTCTAAGGTTTGAGCAGAAACTGCTAGTGTTTGTTCTAAAATTGGCAGGTCATCGGCATGGGTTTTATTAAAAATGCTGTTAACATCTTGTTGAATTTGTTCTGGTTCTAATTCAAAAAGGTTATAACAACCAGGACTGACATAGGAAAAATTACTACTACCATCTGGATGCAATATGTATTGATAAATCATTCCCGGAACGTTAGCCGCTAGTTTTTCAAACCGCGCCTCTGTTTGATGTAGCGATTCTTCGGCTTGTTGTCTTCCTGAAATTTGGGCTTGTAGTAGTGTGTTCGTTGTTTCAAGTTCGGCTGTGCGATACTGCACCTTGCTTTCCAAATCTTGCTGATATTGCCGTAACTGTTCTTCTATTTGTATTTTGTCGCTGATATCAATCATCAGCCCACTCCAGAGAATGTCGCAACTAGCTTGTTTTTCCGGTCGTAATACGCACCGAATCCACCTGCATTTACCCGAGGATGTAATCATTCTTCCTTCCCACAGCCACGGCAATAATGTATCTGCCGAAAGCTTCATTGACTCTAGGTAGGATTGCTTGTCAGAAGCATGAATTAAATCAAAAACAACATGGAAATCTTGCTCGGCTTTTTGAGGTTCTATTTCCAGAAACCTCCGACAACCAGAACTCATATAAGGAAACGACATTTCCTTATTTGCATCCAAGCGAAACTGATAAATAACCCCTGGTAAATCCGCAGCTATTTTTCGCAAGCGTTTTTCGTTTGCTGTTAATGCTTGCTCGTAAAGCATTTGTTCTGTAACCTTTTCCGAAGAGAAGATTATTCCACCAACTTCACCATTATCTTGATTCCAAGGACTACATTCCCATTTGATCCACTCCACACCATCAACACCAACTATTTTGTCAGCTTCGCAACTTGCTACTGCACCAGTCAAACAGCGTTGGTGAATCATTTTCCATTTATCTGAACTTTGGGGAAATATTTCGTAATAACAACTACCGATCGGATATTTTTCATTCAATCCATAATCTGTCAGCCATTTACGACTTGCTGCCATCAGGCACATCTGAGTATCAAACATTGCAACAGCTACAGGTGTATGCTCTAAAAGCACTTGAAGCAGTTGGGAATCATTATTGGACTGTGCGTGCAGATGCATATAGTTGACTGGTAGATACGTTGATAAACGCGCTTATTCTGATACTTATACTGATAAATTCCCCGAGGGAATGCCACTCAATATAACTAGTCGCAAAGTGAATCAGCTACCGAATTTTCTCTGAATTAAAGTAAATCTTTGTTGAAGTTAATCGAATTTATGTAATATTAATGAAAATTTATCCAAGATAGGGAACAAGAGTTAAACAAAAATAAAATCTAAAATCAGCAGTACTAATTTTATTTACAAAAATTTATACTGTTGATTTTATCTGTATATTCTTTACAATACTTTACCGGCGTTATAATTAACTTTATTAAACATAGATTACAACTAATCAATTTTATAATTATTTGTTAACTTCATAAGGCAGAATTAGAAGTAAGCTAAATAATATAGAACCGTAAATTATAACTTCAAGTAATGCCGGTTCCGATCTACACAACCGTCCTTTGTCCTTTGTCCTTTGTCATTTGCCCGATCGCAATGGCAAAAAACAGAGAGAATTCGAGTAAGACGGTGGAGTCTGGTAGGGGAATCTTCTCCAACCGAGCTTCACGTGAAAACCTAAGTTAGGCAATAAAAAAGATGTCCCTATGATGCAAAATATTTTGCTAGCTGTCTCAGGATTGGGACATGCGGAAGAAATGCTCAAACTTATGGAGGAAATACCATCCATCCAACGAGCGAAAATTACAGTTTTGCACGTTGTTCCTCCACAAACCACCGCCGAATCCATGACAGAGAAGTGGGAAGAAGGCGGTAGAATTTTAGCAAGCGCGATTCAAAAGTTGCAGCTAAATCCCAATCAAGTTAATTCAGTGCTGCGTCAAGGTGAGCCGAAAGATGTGGTTTGTCAAGTGGCGGCGGAAATTGATGCTGATTTGATTATTATGGGTTCAAGAGGACTCAAGCGCTTGGAATCAATTTTGGCTAATTCAGTCAGTCAGTATGTTTTTCAACTGTCTTCTCGTCCCATGTTACTGGTTAAAGATGACATTTATGTCAAAGCAATTAACCGGATTATGGTGGCGGTTGACAAGTCGGAAGCGTCACAGTACTGTTTAGACTTGGCTTTATTCCTACTAAAAGATATTAAAGGCGGTGAGTTATTTTTAACTCACGTTATGACTGATTTAAAGAGTCCATCAGCGGAAACTGCACAGGTTAATCCTGAAAAACACCCTATTTTAGAAGCAGCAGCTAAAAAAGCTCAAATGCAAGGTGTTAAATCTCGTTGTATGCTCAGCATTGGCAAACCGGGCGAAAAAATTTGTAGCTTGGCTTCCGAGATGAATATAGACTTATTATTAGTCGGTTCTCCAGATCGTCGCCCTTCAATCGCTAAGAATTTTGTAGATTTGGATAAACTTTTAGGTACTTCTTTGTCTGATTATGTCAGAATTAATGCTACCTGTCCGGTTTTATTAGCGCGTACTGCCGCAGCTTAAACGCTATTTTCGATTCGATTCATTTAAATATAGATTTCGCGGTTGATAGATAAAACCCCTACACTTATACATAGTGCTGGGGTTTTTCCTTTTAAAAAATCAAGTCTTGATTAAGAATCCTTTCTTCCGCCTTCACGGCTAACTGTCAAAGTGTAAAGTAATACTAAAAAAATAGCGGGAACTAGTACGAACAAAATGCTCGCAATGAATCCCAAATCATTAGTTTGCATTGTTAAAAAAGCCTCTCTTTTTATTTGCAGCCACTAGTTTTAGCATAGCATTACTGATGCTTAAGCCGAACAATATCACAAAAAAGACAGTTTGCAAGATATAATTTTCAAGGCTTAGTTGCTACACTTACAGAACCATTAACTAAAGTTTGACAAGCTAAACGATAATTATCCGGCTTTTTTTTCAACATTTTGGTTTCTGCATCCGTGGGAGGCGAGAGATTTTCCATTCCTTCTGTTATCTCTACAATACAGGTTCCACACTGCCCCGCACCTCCGCAGTTCATCATTTTTCCCCATACTTTATAGATATCAATATTGTTTTGCATGGCTTTCAATCGCAAATTCGCACCGTCAGCTGCGATTACTTCTTTATTTTCTTTGACAAAATTGATGTTACCCATAGTTAATACCTGGTTAAATATTACCGTGCCAATAAATACTATATCTATTATCCAATTTATTACAAAATGTTAATAAATATCAAATTTTGCAAATAATATTTGGCAAAAAAATAAGACAGGCTTTGTATACCTGTCTAAAAAGATAGTTGTAGGGTAACTTACTTGAAACCTACAGCAGCTTGCCAAACAAAAGCTAATAACAAGAAGAAAACGGGAATGATTGGGAGAACGTCTACCAAAGGATCAAAAACTTGATAAGCTTCCGGCAATTTCGCTAATAATAGTGTTACTTCCATGTTTGTTTAAATCCAAGTATCCAACATAGTTTTCATATTTGAGCAATATTTTAACATGATTGGAGTATCGGAAGTAGATTGGCACAAATAACAAATAGATTAGGTTGTAAATAATTTATAGTGCAAATAAGGGCAGAGATTTTAAGCTAAAAGAGGAATTTCAATTGTAAATTCGGTTCCTTTGCCTAATTCTGATGATACGCTGATTTTTCCTTGATGAGTTAATAGTGATGATTTGTTGGGCGATCGCCATTCCCAAACCAGTACCTTTACCGAGCGGTTTGGTAGTAAATAATGGTTCAAATAATTTTTGCTGTACTTCTTGGCTCATCCCCATTCCGTTGTCAGCGATGCGAATGATTATTTTGTTGTTAGTTGTTTTTTCGGTAGAAATGTGAATATTTGGTGCGGGTTGTTGCTCTAAAGCATCAATAGCATTTGCGATTAAGTTGGTAAATACTTGATTGAGTAAGCCGGGGTAGTACTGTATTTCTGGCAAATTACTGTATTTTTTTACTACTTCAATTTTTGGACGAGAGCCTACTGCTTTGAGGCGATGACGTAAAATCATTAATGTGCTGTCTAATCCGGTATGGATGTCAGCTTTAACTAATTTATTGGTATCGTTTCTAGAAAAGTTCCGCATCGACACCGAAATCTCCTGGATGCGTTGAGAACTTATTTCCATCGATTTGAGCAATTTGGGTTTATCAAATGATGCGAATTCAATGTCTAAGTCTTAATGTGGCTTCTTCTATTTCTGCTACTTGTTGCGGGTAGTGCTGTTGATAAAGATGAATAATTTGTGTAATGTCACTTAAATATTCCGAAGCTGGGGCAATATTGCTAGAAATACAGCCGATGGGATTATTGATTTCGTGAGCAACTCCCGCTACTAATTGTCCGATTGTGGCGAATTTTTCTTGTTGAACTAATTGCACTTGTGTCTGTTGCAATGCGGCAGTTCTTTCTGCGACATTTTTTTCTAATTGCTCGTTCCAATTTGCGAGTTTTTTGGTTAAATGTCGTAATTGCAAATGTACCCGCACTCTTGCTAAAACTTCTTCTCTTTCAAAGGGCTTGGTAATGTAGTCAACAGCCCCTAAAGATAATCCTTTAACTTTACTATTCGTATCGGCTAGAGCAGTCATAAAAATAACTGGAATTTCTTGGGTTTTCGGATTTGCTTATTAGTAATAAAAATTTAAAAACATTTCCCGAACGTTCCAGTAAATTACCACGCTTGATAAAGCGGTTAATTAGCTCTCAATCGTGTTAATGAGTCGATAGTATTACAAGCAGCAATAATACTACTAGTAAGCGGATCGTTATGATAGAAAAATATCAGATTATAAAGCAAGGCTCCTAGAAACAAAGCAAGAAATATACGATACCCTAAAAGTTGGAGACTTGCTTTATAAAGTCAGGCATGAAAACCAAATAGGTGAAGCAGCATTTTGAAAAGAAATCAATACAGTTAACTTGCTTCTTCATAAGTCAACTATAGGAATGACTAATGATGCTATGAGTATTTTATGCTTTGAGATATATTTAATATTTTGGCTCTTCAGTACTTAGTATGCTAAAAATACAATTAAATAAATGAAATGAAGAAGAAGTAGCGCGAATTGACTTGTGGGAGCAGCACCTTACTACCGCTACGCTTTCTTCAATTGCGTAGAGAAGGGCTTCTGATTAACTAACTTAAATATCTACAAAGTCGCAGCCCTCCTCTACGCCGCTACGCTAATTGAAGAATAGTTCAATTCTGAAATGTAAATTAATCTATCAAATAATTTATAAAAGTTAAAAAAGGGTTGAAAAAACTA
>JBARZF010000795.1:0-4117 GCA_049649675.1 Rivularia sp. (in: cyanobacteria)
CGGGGGATAGCGTATTGTATTCCTTCAGTTTGCGATAAAAAAAAGTAGAACGTAACCGATAGTTAATACGATTAGCTTCTTTGTCTATTGTCACGATACTTGATTTTCCCAAATATATACACATTTACGCAGTTCAGAGCGATCATGATTTCCCATTTGCTGACTACTGTTACCTTTTCCCCTTCCCAATGTCCAAATGTGTCGCGTTGTTAATCCGAAAGAATGAGCAATATCAGATAAAATCAAATCTACAGGAATCTCCTCTCCTGCATATCTAACGTTATCGTTTACCATTGCCATAATTCCACCAGGTTTAAGAATTCTAGCTGATTCATAAATGACAAAGCACATTTCGTAAAAATAATTACGTATCATTTTTACAATATTTTTGTTATTTAATTTTCCTTGTTTTCTATAATTTTCTAAAACTTCTAAAACTTCTTGTAACGCAGCTTGATTTTCAAAAACAGAATTGATTTTAAAAAAATCAGAATAACGTTCTATAGCAGAATATAAACTTTCTAAATAATTATGTTTGTCATGATTTTCTACAGTACATGACAGCATTGTTTGACGCAAATTCTTGACTTTTTCTTCATCACACCCCAAAAATACTAGCTCAAGAGCATATGTACGAGTGTAATCATATCTGTTGAGATAAGGAGGTGAAGTGATAATCAAATCAATACTATTTTCTTGTAGGCTTGGAAGATTTTCTAAGCAAGTACCTTGATAAATTATAGGCTCTATGTTTTTAACATTGGACGACTTATCTTTTGAGAGCAATGCTATATTATCGGCAAATAAATCAAGTTGAATAACATCGCCATTCAAATCTAATTCAATTTGTTTCAACTTTTGAGTAATTGCAACTTCAAAGTTTAAAATTTGACCTTTATTAAATTTGTTTTTACTTTTAGAACGACCAGAACGATAATCCCAACGTAAATATTGCCCATCTTTTCTAGTATAACTAATATCTTCAAGTATACAAAAAGCTGCGTATAAAAGAAGTGTACATATGTCTTGATGCGCTACGAATTTATTACAATAATATATGTAACCCACTAATTTTTTTTCATCTATTTCAGAAAATGCTCCTTGAGTAATTTTTAAATGATTAAATGCATAATCTGGGTAATAGTAATCAATAAAATTAATTTGTTTTAGTTCAAAGATTATTGATTTGAATAATTCAAAATCAATTTTTTGTGAGATAATTCTAGCTTCTGTAGCGAAACAACCTACAGGTAAAAGTTCAATTCCTATAGTTTGCCATCCAAGTGTAGCAGCAGCAAATAGAGAAGAACCTACTCCTGAAAATGGGTCGAGCAAAATACCTGGTTCTAGGTTACATTTTTCAATAACATAAGTAACTAGTTTTTCGGAAAAACCTTCTCGATACTTGAACCAAGAAGAAAATGGAGCATATTTATTAGCTTGAAAACTAACTAAAGTTCTATCTAAAGAAGGATTATGAACAATCTTGGATTCAAATTTTTTATAAAGAGTATTTCTTTCACTTGAAGAACAAATCATATTCTTATTATTGACACAAAGGTAATTTTTTTCTTAATTTAAACATAATCACTTTTTCAATGATGACTGTTTTTTTATCTACATCAATCTCCTAATCCCCGCTTCCAACCCCCGACAAACCCCCGTCAAAAAATCCAAATCCAAAGTTTCAATCCGATCGCTAGGTTTATGATAATGAGGATTCCTCATAAATGAAGTATCAGTTACCATCATGGCTGGATAACCTGCATCCCAAAATGGGGAATGATCGCTCCGTCTTACCGCAGGAACTATTTTGCCTTTATTCGGAACTGGTAAAAATTCACTCTTACTCCCCGATTTCCTAAAACTGTTGCGGAGTCGAAATAAATCGGGAAGGGTTCTTAAATTACCAATCAAAGCAATAAAATCACCTGTATTCGGATAAAACTTTTTTAATATCGCAGCCGGATAATTTTGCGTCCCCGGATTGCGATCGCAGTAACCTAACATTTCCAAAGACATCATCAAACGCAATTTCTGCTTTTCTTGTACCAATTTTGCGACATAATCGGCGCTACCTAATAAACCAGCTTCTTCCATATCAAAAGCAACGAGTTGCAAAGGATACTTTGTTGGCTGCGTGGCAAAAATTCTTGCTAATTCTAATAAAACTGCAACTCCGGTAGCATTATCATCAGCCCCTGGGGTGCCGGGAACGCCGTCGTAATGAGCCGCAATTAAAATTGGTGATAAATTGTCCTTCCCAGTTTTAAAATCTGAAGGTAAATTCAAGATTAGATTTTCACAAACTTTGCTACCAACTTCAAAGGTGTGGATTTCCACACTTCCCCATTGTGAAAAAGAAGCACGAATGTATTCTTGGACAAAGAAATGTCCTGCTGTTGCTAAATAAGCATCGCGCTCTCGTGCTATCTGGATAAGATGGGTTTCGAGTTGTTTTTTTAAATCCACGGATAAACGGCGGAACTATGAAGGATAAAGGATAAAACTTAGATAAGCTATGAAAAATGATTTGTTTTTTCAAGTACATTTATTACCTAGCAAAGGCAAAAATGGATCTTAACTGTTAATGGCTTGTTAGATGGATTAATTCAATTATTTCAAACTTGAGAGTTGATTATTGATAACGAAGGTTGACAATGTATTTCTCAACTGCAAGATACAATAAATCAAGCATTACTTCTAAAAATATATTTATAAGACATACTAGGAGAAGCGTAGGGCATGGGCAAGGTAGTAGGCATCGACTTGGGTACAACAAACTCTGTAGTCGCCGTTATGGAAGGTGGCAAGCCGGTGGTTATTGCCAATGCGGAAGGAATGCGAACCACTCCATCGGTTGTTGGCTTTAGTAAAGACGGCGAAAAGGTTGTTGGACAGATGGCAAGAAGACAAACTGTCCTCAATCCTCAGAATACCTTTTTTGCTATCAAGCGGTTTATGGGGCGCAAATATTCGGAGTTAAGTCCGGAATCGAAGCGGGTTCCTTATACGGTACGTAAAGGCGAAATTGGCGAGATCAATATTGTATGTCCCCGTGTAAAGAAGAATTTCGCACCGGAAGAAGTTTCGGCGATGATTCTGAGGAAGTTAGCCGATGATGCTAGTAAATATTTAGGAGAGCAAGTAACGGGTACAGTAGTTACCGTTCCTGCTTATTTTAATGATGCCCAGCGACAAGCTACCAGAGATGCGGGTAGAATTGCTGGTTTGGAAGTATTGCGAATTCTTAACGAACCTACTGCTGCTGCTTTGGCTTACGGTTTGGATAAGGCAGATAGCGAAGTAATTTTGGTATTTGACTTGGGTGGTGGAACTTTCGATGTATCCATCTTGGAAATTGGCGACGGTGTATTTGAAGTTAAAGCCACATCCGGCGATACTCAATTGGGTGGAAACGACTTTGATAAAAGGATTGTAGATTGGTTAGCTGAGAAATTTCTAGAAGATGAAGGTATCGATTTACGACGCGATCGCCAAGCTCTACAACGTTTGATGGAAGCTGCGGAAAAGGCGAAAATCGAACTTTCGGCGGTTAGCGTTACCGATATTAATTTACCTTTTATTACTGCCGATCAAGATGGTCCGAAACATCTCGAAACTCGTTTAACGCGATCGCAATTTGAAGCGATGTGCGACGATTTGTTAGGTAAATTGCGAGTTCCGGTAAAGCGAGCGCTGCGTGATGCTGGGATGACACCGCGAGACATTGAGGAAGTTGTACTCGTGGGTGGTTCAACCAGGATGCCAATTGTGGAAAAATTAGTGGAAGCGATGATTGGTTTGCAGCCAAATCAAAATGTAAACCCCGATGAAGTGGTGGCTGTTGGTGCTGCTGTTCAAGCTGGTATTTTGGCTGGTGAATTGAAGGATGTATTGTTGCTTGATGTGACTCCTTTATCCATAGGTTTAGAAACCATTGGTGGAGTGATGAAAAAATTAATTCCTCGCAACACTACAATCCCAGTGCGTCGTTCGGATATTTTCTCCACTTCTGAAAATAACCAAAACACCGTGGAAGTTCATGTAGCCCAGGGCGAGCGGGAAATGGCCGCCGATAACAAATCCCTGGGACGATTTAAACTTTACGGTATAC
>JBARZF010000796.1:0-10491 GCA_049649675.1 Rivularia sp. (in: cyanobacteria)
ATAGATACACCATTACCGATTAACATTGATGAATTTCAATCGGATTTGGCACTGTTCGTAGTTGAATCATCAGAAGGGTTAAAAGGAACCGTAGCCTACAATCAAGAACTATTTGAAGCGCAAACTATAAAGCGGTTGATTGGGCATTTCGAGAATTTACTCTCTTGTGTTCTTGAAAATCCCTATTCCATTGTTAACCAACTACAAATTTTAAGCCAAGTCGAACGGGATCAAATTTTAATTGAATGGAATAATACCGCAATTGATTATCAAGAAGATAAATGCATTCATCAACTTTTTGAACAACAAGCACGATTAACACCCGATGCTATAGCGGTAATCTTTGAGCATCAGCAACTGACTTATCGAGAGTTAGATAATCGTGCTAATCAGCTTGCGAATTATCTGCAAACTTTAGCAGTAAAGGCAGATACTAAAGTAGGTATTTGCATCAACCGTTGTTTAGAGATGGTGGTAGGAATATTAGGAATACTCAAAGCAGGTGGTGCTTACATACCCTTAGATCCAGCTTATCCTCAAGAGCGCTTATCTCATATGCTCAGTGATTCTGAGGTATCGGTTTTATTAACAAAGCAGAGTTTACTATCCGAGCTACCAGAAAATAAAGCTCTTCAAATTTGTTTAGATAAAGACTGGGATAATTTGATTGCTTCTCAAAGTCAACAAGCTGCCGATAGCGATGTCAAGCCGCCGAATTTAGCTTACGTAATCTACACCTCCGGCTCTACTGGTAAATCGAAAGGAGTAATGATTGAACACAATTCTCTAGTTAATTTTACCCAAACTGCTACTAGAGAATATGGAATTAATAGTCAAGATCGGATTCTGCAATTTGCATCGATTAGTTTTGATGTTGCCGTAGAGGAAATGTATCCTTGTTTAACTAATGGTGCGACTTTAGTTTTACGAACCGATGATTTTTTAACCAACGGTTCGGGAATGTTGGAAAAGTGCAATGAATTAGGACTAACAGTTTTAGATTTACCCACTGCATACTGGCATCAATTAGCTTCCGATTTAGCAACCGGGGAATGGGATGCACCTGAAAAGTTACGATTAGTAATTATCGGTGGAGAAGCGGTAATTCCAGAAAAAGTTAAAACATGGCAAACATCTTTTAAAGATAATAAGTACCCAGAATTAATTAACACTTACGGGCCAACTGAAGCAACTGTAGTAGTCACCAAATGTAAATTATCTGAGTCTATAAATCAACATTCTGGACTCATAGAAATGACTATCGGAAAACCTTTTGATAATGTCAAAATTTATATTTTGGATTCAAATTTAAATCCCGTTCCTATAGGAGTTCCAGGAGAGTTACATATTGGTGGTGAATGTTTAGCACGCGGTTATCTTAACAGACCGGAATTAACCGCTAAAAAGTTCATTCGAGATCCATTTAATCCGGGAATGAGAATGTATAAATCCGGAGATTTAGCTCGTTTCCTTGCCGATGGTAATATTGAGTTTCTCGGACGTATCGATCATCAAGTTAAAATTCGCGGTTTTCGAGTTGAGTTAGGAGGAATAGAAACCGTTCTTAATCAATATGCTGCTGTCAAAGAAACTGTTGTCATTCCCCAAGAATACGAAGCTGGGGACAAACGTTTAGTAGCTTATATTGTTCCTAGAAATGCTCAACCACCTACAACCCAACAATTAAAAGATTTTCTTGGAAGCAGGCTACCCCAATATATGGTACCGTCGGCATTTGTGATTTTAGACGCTTTACCTTTAACCCCAAATGATAAAGTAGATCGTAAGGCTCTTCCTAAACCTGATAAAACAAACCTTAGTTTAGAAGAAGAGTATTTCGAGGCGAATAACGACGTAGAACAGAAATTAGTCGATATCTGGGAACAAGCTTTCCGCATTCAGCCAATTGGAATTAAGGATGACTTCTTTTCCTTGGGTGGTAATTCGCTAATGGCGACATCTGTGGTGGCAGAAATTGAACAAGTCTTTGATAAAAAACTAAACAGCGGTATCTTCTTTGAAGCATCAACTATCCAGGAATTAGCTACTATTATTACTCAGGAAGAAACAATTCGCGATCGCCTTATAAAAATTAATTCCAATGGTAAAAAGCTACCTTTATTTATCATTGCGAATAATGGTTTTTTGTATCAGCAAATGATAGATAATTTAGATACAGAGCAGCCAGTTTATATCGTACAGGAACCGTTAGACAAAGCTCCAGAAATGGCATCACGATGCATTCAACAAATACGCGATATTCAGCCACAGGGACCATATAACTTGATGGGTCATTCTTACGAAGGTTTGGTAACTTACGAAATAGCCCAGCAGTTGTACGCACAAAACGAAAAGGTAGATTTTTTAGGTTTGCTCGATACTCCAACTCCAGAAGTCGAAAACCGAGCAGAAGAAGCTAGATTATTGTTCAAACGTTATCAGCGGCTAAAAATAGTTTTGGGTTTTTCTTGGAAAGACAAAACCAGCTTTTTTAAAGAGCGAATAGAATACAGACTTAGCGAATCCTTTCAACCGTTAATGCCAACTCTTGATAAATTTATGAATGAATATGAGTTAAAAGCATTACCATGTAAAATAAATGTTTTCGTAGCCACATTTGAGTTTTATGGGCTTGAAGATGCTCATTTTGGTTGGGATAAATGGGCTACTGAAGTTGATATATATAAAATTCCCGGCACTCATCGCTCTATGTTATTAAAGCCGGAGAATGCTCAACTTTTAGCCAAACAACTTAGTGTTTGTTTGAAATAAAATATTTTCTTAGTTCTACGTGGCGACTTCAGCCCTTATTATCTTGTAAAAGAATCGTTAAATAGTGGTCTAAGGTGGAATCACATCTAGACCAATTTTACGTATTTACCCTTAATGTTAAAATCACTTATATTTATTTTAAACTTTAATTTAAAGCAAATATAAATTGAGGAAAATGCTGAATTTATTTAAAGATAACTTGATATTGAATTGTGTAATTACTCTGATGTCAACAGATGATTTTTTTTTTATTGTTAGAGAATAATAAATTTAATCAAATTCTCCGGATTTAATTACAGGACAATATTGTACAAAACTAGACGTTTTTTTTATTCATTTTTTAATTCATTTTAAGATCGGGGACACATGAGCAAATTAAATATTCTGATGCTGGGTGCTAGCTTGGAACAAAATGGAGGGATAGCAACTGTTGAAAAACTCATGCTCAAATATGCTGCTGAGGATGTTAGGTTTCAGCATATAACCAGCCATGATGAAGGTACAATCCTCCATAGAATCAAGGTTTTTATCAAAGCTATCACCGCTCTGTTATGGAATTTAGTAAGTAACAAAGCCGATCTAATACACGTCCATATTTCAGATGGTGGTAGCTTGGTAAGAAAAGCGATTATTACAATGATTGCTTTTGTTTTTAATAAACCAATACTAATGCACGCACACGGGGCTGAATTTCAAGAAACTTACTCTAAACTTCCTAAACTAGCGCAGTTGATTTTCAGTAAAATATTTCGTTGCTGCGATGATTTTATTGTCCTTTCCAAAACTTGGCAAGAATATTACATAAACAACTTAGGCTTGAACGAAAAACAAGTTATAGTTTTGCCGAATCCGACTGAATTACCTGCTCAAATTCCCGACAGAACAAATACTTCATCGATTAAATTTGGCTTTTTTGGAAGAGTTGGTGCGCGTAAAGGAACGTTTGATTTAATCAAAGCCTTCGCTCAAATTGCAGATACTTCCAAGTCTGAGTTGATTATTGCTGGTGATGGAGATATTGAAGAAGCGCGTCAATTAGCGAAAAGTCTCAATTTGGAAAATAAAGTTAAATTTCTTGGTTGGATAGACTCTCAAACTAGAGATAAACTACTCGCTAATATCGACGTATTTGTTTTACCTTCCTACAACGAAGGTTTACCGATGGCTCTTTTAGAAGCAATGGGTTGGGGTTTACCTGCAATAGTCACGCCAGTAGGTGGTATCCCGGAATTAATTACTTCGACAGAAAATGGTTTATTGGTTAATCCTGGAGATGTCCAAAAGCTGTCTCAAGCAATGCAAGAATTGATTGAGAATGAGTCTCTAAGAGTCTCTTTAGGAAATGCAGCCAGAGAAACTGTTACTCCTTTCGATGTCAAAGTCTATTCCTCTCAACTCAATCAAATCTATAGCTCTGTATTGGAGTCTAAATCAAAAGGTTCTCTTTCACCTGCTGCTGTGGGACAGTAATTCAATTTTGGATTTTAGATTTTAGATTCAACCTTTCATTCAGCCTCAGATATCTATATAAGAGATAAAACTTACGCAAAGTCTCACTCTTTAAGTCCCGGTAGGAAGAATCTTAAATGTCTGGAACACTATATCCATGCGCGATCGCCATCGAATAATGGTTAATTCACTTTAATAAACTCACAAATTTATCAAATATCGGAGATTAAGCTATGAAAATAAATATCTGCGGAGTCAAAATTGATAACTACAGCTTTAATGATGCGATTGAACGCATTGTAGACCATGCTGTTGAGGGAGTTCTTCCTTCATATGTAGTAACTCCTAATGCACAACACGTTTTAAGTCTTCAACGCGATGCTGATTTTCGCGATATTTACGATAAAGCATTTTTAGCCGTACCCGATGGTGTTTCCTTATTATGGTCTGCTAAGTTCTTAAAAACACCCTTAAATGGTCGCGTAAATGGTACAGATTTATTTGAAGAATTATCTGCTGTTGCTGCCAAGAAAGGACTAAAAATCTTCTTCCTAGGTGGTCGTCCGGGTGCTGCTGAAGCGGCTAAAAAAACTTTGCAAGCCAGACATCCCGACCTTAAAATTGTTGGAATTCACTGTCCACCCTATGGATTTGAATCTCAACCAGAAGAATTAGCGTTAATCAATTCCAAAATTAAAGCAGGCGCACCAGATATCCTATTTGTAGGATTGGGCGCTCCCAAACAGGAAAAATGGATATACGATAATTACCAAGAATTAGGAGTACCCGTTTCTTTAGGTATCGGAGTCAGCTTTGAACTAGTTGCCGATATGGTACAACGAGCGCCTTTATGGATGCAAAAATTCGGATTAGAATGGTTGTTCCGCTTGATTGTCGAACCAAAACGTTTGTGGAAACGTTACGTCATGGGAAATCCCCAATTTATGTGGTTAGTACTCAAGCAACGACTTGGTTTTTACAAGCTTGCTTAGGAATTAATTATCCATGTCTAAAAAAATATTAACTAGACGAAAATTTCTATTTAGTCTAGGCGCTTTAACAGCGATGGGTGCAGTGGTTACAGGTAAAGACGAATTGAAACGTCAGCAAATTCTGGCTTTAGACGATCCTAATTGTGAATGCATAAAATATCCTGGAGGTGAATCTTTAAAAGAACGTGCTGCGAAGAAAAATATTCTTTTCGGAACAGCTATACGTCATCCATTGCTTTTAAACAATCAAGAATATGCCCAAAGCTTAATTAAAGAATGCTCAATACTGGTTTCGGAATGGGGATTTAAATGGAATGTTTACCCAAAACCATTACGTCCGACACCCGAATCTTTTGACTTTACCGCAGCTGATTTAATGTTTAATTTTGCTCGCAGTAACGGTATGGAAGTTAGAGGACATACTTTAGTTTGGTATATGTCTTTACCCGATTGGTTTGAAAGTACAGTCAACCAACAAAATGCTAAAGACTTTCTAGAAAAACATATTAAAACAGTTGTCGGACGTTACCGAGGAAAAATGCATTCTTGGGATGTAGTTAATGAAGCTATCGAACCAAGAGATGGACATCCTGACGGTTTAAGAAAAACGCCCTGGTTACAATTTCTAGGAGAAGATTATATAGATATTGCTTTTCGTTTAGCACATGAAGCAGATCCGAAAGCGATGTTGGTTTATAACGATTATGGTTTAGTTTACGACGCACCGGAAGATGAAGCCAAACGAAATGCAGTTATTAAACTTTTAAAACGGTTAAAATCTCAAGGAACTCCCATTCATGCTTTAGGCGTTCAAGCTCATTTAGATGGCAGCGAAAGCAATTTTAATCCGAAGATATTAAAGGATTTTTTTGCTCAAGTTGCCGATATGGGTTTGAAAATCATGATTACCGAACTCGACGTTACAGACAAAGATTTACCAAGGAATGTTTTAATCCGCGACAGAATAGTTGCTAAAGCTTACAGCGACTATTTAAAAGTTGCTTTGGAACAGCCAGCAGTTATTGCCGTTTTAACTTGGGGATTGAATGACAAACATAGCTGGCTCAATGAATTTCAACCCAGAGAAGATGGCACACCAGTTCGTCCTCTACCGCTTGATGTACATGGGGAACGTAAGTTGGCTTGGAATGCGATCGCCCGTGCTTTTGATGCAGCACCAAGTCGTTGATTTACAACTTTACTTGAGTTGCAGTTTTCTATTATTCATACTACATAAAAATTATGATAGTTAATCTCAAAGTTTTATTTAATTTTGGAATTTAATCAGATTTTTAATTAGAAATAAATCTTTGCTTTTATTACGGGTGAAATACCCGTTTTGTTGTTTTAAATTTATAATTATTCTTTCTATTAATTTTAGACTTTGTTGCTATGCTTACATCTATACGTAGATTTAATTAAAGCTAATAATAAGCTATTAAATATCGTGTTTTTTTTACGTAAAAACTACAGATTTTATATCTGATCTGACACTTTTATATGTCACAATGATGTCACGCATTTAGAATTATAGTTTAAATATAAATAACCAAGAAGTTATCAAAAATATGTCTTTTGTTAGTGATTTATCAGGGAACAACAACCTCCTAGATTTACGGGCACCATCTTTAACACAATTACGTAAAAGAGTTGGTGCAATATGGCTTCGCATAATAAGCCTTATCATAGTAGATGCAATAGGTTTAGGATTAGCCTGGAAGATGGCAGAAAGCTATAGCATTATGTCTAATATAGACTGGTTTGAGCAAGACAATTTATTTTTTATTTTGTCAACGATTGCTATTCAAATTTGTCTGATTGCAACTCAAGGATTATACGAAGCTGGAGAAAAGCGACGCGACTATTTTAACTTGAGCAAAACGATAACATTCTCCTACTTTTTATTATTGCTTTTCGGATATCTGTATTTACAAAACGATTTTTTCCCTCGAACAACTTTTATTACAGTATGGCTGTTTAGCATAGCGATTACTTGTTCGGGAAGATTTATGGTAAATACTGCCATTATGCACCTTAGAAAACAAAATATAATTACTTGCCCGACATATCTAATCTGTTCTTCAGCAGAGAAAGAAAAAGCCCTCAAGTTGTTAGAAAAACAAAACTGTTATAATCTCGTAGGTTACAAGAATGTTGATTTAATTTCAAATTCATTACGTAATTTATCCGCCACAATAGAAGAAATAACGAGTTTAGGTGTAGCAGAAGTATTTGTCTGCTCTTGGCAATCAATCGGAATGAGAATGTACCTTTACTGGAAGTTAAGAAATGCTGGCGTTATCTTGCACATTTTGCCGATTGAATTGCAAGCTGTAGAGCAAAGATTAGAACTAAAAATGCTTGGTGGTATCCCAATCTTGAATTTTTTACCGCCAACTATTACTGGAAGTGATTTCTGGGTAAAACGGTACTTTGATTTTTGTAGTTCGGCACTATTCGTTTTATTTGCATCACCAATTTATCTGCTGATTGCGTTACTAATTAAATTAGATTCTCCAGGGCCAATTTTCTACAAACAAACTCGCATTGGTTTGCATGGAAAATCTTTCAAAGTGTGGAAATTCCGGACAATGGTTACGAATGCCGATGAATTACAAAAACAGTTAGAAGCACGTAACGAAAATAAAGATGGAATTCTCTTTAAAATCAAAGACGATCCACGCATTACCAAAGTAGGAAAGTTTCTCCGCCAGTATAGTTTAGATGAATTACCTCAATTATTTAACGTTCTTTTTGGAGAAATGAGTTTAGTTGGTCCTCGTCCTTTACCTACGAGAGATGTACAGAAATTTTCTGACCACCACTTTATTCGTCAAGAAGTTCTCCCCGGAATTACAGGTTTATGGCAAATCTCCGGTCGCTCAGATATTATCGATTTTGAGAAAGTGATTGACTTGGATAAAACCTACATGGAAAACTGGTCGCTTTCCTTGGATTTGCAGATTATTTTTCAAACGGTCAAAGTTATTTTGCAGAAAGAAGGAGCTTATTAAAGAAAGTGTTGTTGCTTTAACTCCCTTGCCTTGAGTAGGTAATACCACTATCAAAAGAATAATTCCCTGTTGAAATGATGTAGAGATGCCGCCACAAGCTCTCTACATTTTTTTTGTTTATTTCTAATTTCCTAAAATTTTCAGATCACAACTAATCTGCTTGGGGATACTCATCCCACAAGGTTGTAATTTCGCGCAAGCTTTCAAAATCGCCGTCGCCGAGTATTAAATGGTCTATTAAAGGAATTTGCAAAAATTGCGCTCCAGCTAACAGTTGACGGGTTAATTCTATATCTTCTGGGCTGGGTTCAAGGTTTGCTGAAGGGTGGTTGTGTGCCACGATTAAGCGGGTTGCACCTTGACGTATCACTTCCCGAAATATCTCGCGAGGGGGTGCTAAAGTTTCTGTTGCGGTTCCAATCGTAATTACTTGGGTTCCTAATAAACGATTTTTGACATCTAATAGCACTACTGCAAACCTTTCTTGCTGCTGCCACATCAAATCTTGGCTTAACGCAGCCGCCGCAGCATCTGGACTATCAATTAATGTACCTTCTCCCGGACGTGCTTGAAAAGTACGCTTACCTAATTCTATAGCTGCTAAAATCGCTGTTGCCTTAGCCGGACCAATTCCGGGAATTTTTATCAGTTCGGCAGCGCTAATATCTCGTAAAACGACTAAAGGTTCGCGCTGGTGTTTGCCCAATTCCTGCAAGATATACTGTCCCAAACCTACAGCAGACAATTTACCAGCACCTTGACCAGTACCGAGTAGAATTGCAATTAACTCAGCAGTAGCTAGAATTTTTGCACCATGAGTTAATAAGCGTTCTCGCGGACGCTCGTTTTCTGCCATATCGGCAATTCTGAGGCAGTAGGTCATAGATCAAACTAGGGAATAACAATGATAGGTTTATCTACCTTTAGTTATCCCAGTTTGAGCCGGAAAATTGACCAATAGGTCAGTAAATGTTTAAAATTTTTAGATTGGGGAGAGGGGGAGAGGGGGGAGATAGATGGATTACCGTCTACAAATAAAACTCCTTCCCCATCTGTTATCTAAACCTTGGCTGGCAAACCTTCTTGAGACATTTGTGTTGCTTTGAGCATATGGTAAGTAATAAGCAATTGGGTCAGAGCTAATGGGTAGCTTTGAATACTTTCGCCAGTAGTTCCGGCGACTTTTCCTAACTCTGGATTACTTTCGCGATCGCAAACGTTTTTTAAGTTAGGCATATCAGAACAAATAACTTGCTCTAATCTATTCACCTGCTCTAATGTAGCGTGTCCATCGACTTCTAAAACGTCAACGGGTTTGCTCATGTCTCTATCTAAATCCAAGCGAATTGCTGACATGGAATTGCCATTACCAGAGCTAACAATTTGCGTAAAATCCGGGTGGGGTATTGTTGGACGTAATACTAAACGTACATTCAAATGCCCGTTACTTTCCTCCGAATCATCTTTAGGAGGGTAAAAACTGATCACAATATCCGACCATTGACGTTGGGGACGGATAAACTTTTCTGAATCTGGTTCGCGCCCTTGGAGTGCCTTTAAAACCTGTTCTTCCGTGTAACCGCGCTTTTGAGTATCCCGTTTAACTTTCCAACTTGCACGTAAGGATTCGGGAGGAGCTAAATAAACTTTGACATCGTAACATTGCCTTGCTTTACGAGTTGAATAACCCAACAATCCTTCTACTATCACGAATTTGTTGGGCTTTATATATTCTGGTGCATCTAAATTACCAGTTGTATGATTGTAAACTGGCTTGAGAATTGGTAGCCCATTCCGCAACTGTGAAAGGTGTTGCTGCATAATATCTAAATAATTGCAGTCAGGATCTAAAGCAGTAATCCCAATTTCCGCACGCTGCTTGCGATCGTAACGATGATAATCGTCCGTACAAATAACGGTAACATTCTCCGGCCCCAACACTTGTGCGATACCTTTAGTTAAAGTTGTTTTACCAGCAGCACTGTCACCTACAATACCCAATATAATCGGACGAGTCATTCTACCCCCTTCCCTTAGCAGAGAACGTAATTTAAAAATGTGTACTAATTTACTGATTGTAGGGATTAATGAGAAACAACTCAATAAGTATTAAGAGATGCTTCGGTAGATAGAAGCACGTAGGTGACAATTAGATGGGTTAACATCAAGCTTCTTTATGGTATGCAAAGATTTTTATATAATTGTGTCAATTGATTAATGTACAAGAAATTAAGCAGAATAATCATGCCATTCACCTTTAACCT
>JBARZF010000797.1:0-9302 GCA_049649675.1 Rivularia sp. (in: cyanobacteria)
CCACCAGTAACTTTAAGATTACCGTCAACGCGATTTAAAGGTTTTCCGATTGTTTGAGTCATTTCAATTTTGGATTTTAGATTTTGGATTCTCAAATCAATTCCTCTTTGCGCTCCTTTGCGAAAATCTCTGCGTTACTCTGCGTTTTAAAAAAAAATATTTTAACGCAAAGGCACGCTAAGTAAGCGCAAAGGTTCCCAGAGGGTTTATTCTGCTAAAGTCGTCAGTGCCCTTACAATTGCTCTTTTGGCAAGTTCGATTTTGAAATTATTATGTTGATAACCATGACTTCCTTGTAATGCGGTTTCTGCTGCTTGTCTAAATACTTCTTCGCCTTGAGTTGCACCAACTAAAATTTCTTCTGCATTTGTTGCTCTCCAAGGTTTATGTGCTACTCCACCCATTGCCAAACGTGCGGTTTTGATGGAATTATTTTCAATTTCCAATACAGCAGCAACTGAAACTAAAGCAAATGCATAAGATGCTCTATCTCTAACTTTTAAGTAATAAGATTTTGCATTCAAAGATGGAGGTAAATCGACGGCGGTAATTAATTCGTTTTCTTGTAAATTTGTATCTATATTTGGAGTATCTCCCGGTAAACGGTGAAATTCTGTTGCGGGTATTTCTCTTTCTTCACCCGATGCGCTAGTAACTCTCACAATCGCATCCAAAGCGGCTAAAGCAACGCACATATCCGAGGGATGAGTAGCAATACAATTTTCGGAAGCGCCTAAAATCGCGTGAATTCGATTAAAACCTTCTACAGCCGGACATCCAGAACCTGGTTCCCTTTTGTTACATGGTGTTGCGGTATCGTAGAAATAATAGCAGCGAGTTCTTTGCATCAAATTTCCGCCAACCGTCGCCATATTACGTAACTGCTGGGTAGCACCGGAAAGAAAAGCCTGAGATAACAAAGGATATCTTTCACGAATCAAAGGATGATTTGCAGTTGCAGTATTACGCGCCAAAGCACCAATACGCACGCCACCATTAGGCAATTCTGTAATTTGGGCCAGCGGTAATTTAGTAATATCAATTAAACTATCCGGTACTTCCACGCCAGATTTCATTAAATCGAGTAAATTTGTACCGCCACCGATTATTTTTGCTTGGTTATTACTGCTTAATTCTTGTACCGCAGCATTTGAAGAATCAGCTTTTTGATAATTAAATGGTTTCATGTTTTTCAGTTATCAGTTATCAGTTATCAGTGAGCAGTTATCAGTTATCAGTTATCAGTTATCAATTGGGTATTGGTATTGGTAATTGGTAATTCTACCCCCTCTACCCACTCTTCCCCCTCTCTTCATACCTTTAACCTTTAACCTGATAAGCTTCCCTAACGGCAGCTACAATATGCGGATAAGCGCCGCAGCGACAAAGGTTTCCACTCATGCGTTCGCGTATTTCGGTATCGGTTAATTCAATTGATGCGGTTGGGTTGGCAATTTCTTCTAAATCTGTCACCGTACTTGCTTGCCCTGCTTCTATTTCCGAGAGCAAAGCCACCGCAGAGCAAATTTGACCGGAGGTACAGTAACCGCATTGAAAACCATCATTATTCACAAATGCAGCCTGCATGGCATGAAGTTCGTCACCTGTACTCAAACCTTCGATAGTTGTAATTTCGTCGCCTTCATGCATTACAGCTAAAGCCAGACAAGAATTAATGCGATCGCCATTTATTAAAACAGTACAAGCTCCACATTGCCCATGATTGCAACCTTTTTTACTACCAGTTAAATTTAAACGTTCCCGCAATGCATCCAAAAGAGTAACGCGGGGTTCGATGTTTAAAGTATGTTCGGTACCGTTAACCTTTAATGTCACTTCAACGCTGTTGTTTCCTACAGCAGTTGATAGCGGATTTGGCGTAGTTGTAGTCATTTTTAATAATTCCTATCCCTCTCGCAAATCTTAAGTCTAGACTTGAGGGAGTAGTACTATCGAAAGAAGTATGTTGGGTAAACTACATAAAAGTTAAAGCTGCGAGCAGTGAGCAGTGAGCAGTGAGCAGTGAGCAGTGAGCAGTGAGCAGTGAGCAGTAAGCAGTGAGCAGTGAGCAGTGAGCAGTGAGCAGTGAGCAGTGAGCAGTGAGCAGTTATCAATAGGGCTTGTGCAGAGTAGTTTTCCTTATCCTCTCGATCTAGCAGCATTCACAGCCAGTTGCCAACTAGCACATAAGGTGCCCAAAATTGAGGGCGTTCGTAATTAGGATGTTCTAACAGCTTTACTTGAGCACGTTGCAGAGCTTCTGCTTTAGTTACCTTTGTATTGGCTAACTGGCGATAAAACTCACCCATCAAGATAGCCGTGGATTCGTCATTAACGTTCCACAATGAAGCTAAGGTACTCCGCGCTCCAGCTTTTACGGATACCCCTGCTAAACCTAAAGTAGCGCGATTATCGCCAGCAGCAGTTTGACAAGCACTTAATACCAGCATCTCTAAGTCTTGGGAACGACTTTCATCACGACGACGCAGTAAGCTATCAAATTGGGTAACATTAATAGCACCATCTGCCGCTAGGATAAAAGTCTTTTCGGGTTGAGAACTAAATTGTCCGTGGGTTGCTAAATGCAGGATATTGAAAGGAGTAGTATTGACATTTTTTTCTAAGGTGGTAATGGTAAACTCTTTGTCTAAAAGTTGCTTGCTAGATACCCCTGCTTTGTTAATTAAGTTAAACTCAGACTCAATTCCTGGTAACGGTGGAAACATATTAAATTCTGGTGGTGGCTCTACTAACCCTGCTGCTAAAACTTTGAGTGGTTCTTCTGTTAAGGGTTTGGGTGTCAGTAACTGAAGTCCCAAACTCAGGGCTACTGCGTATTTTTCCACCAGATATTGCTCGCCATCATACAAAATAGCCATCGGAATATTACGCAATGCCCCATCAAGTACAAATACCAGGGTTTCGACTCCACTTTTTTGCAAATCTGACTCAATATTTTTGATTAACCAATCATAAACTTCCTTTGAGCGTGACTGCACTTCCTCAACTCTATCGGGTTCTAAAAGATCTTCGCGCAAGGTTGTGAGAAGCTTTTCAACTTCGCTTTGGGATTTATTGATTGTATAGTTACGCAGGGGTTGGTTAGGAATTTTAACAATTACCTCTAGCTGTTGCGGCAAAATAATCGGGTAAATAATTGCAGCAGTAGGGTTATCTTCGTCTACCACTTTGTCTAGCACTACTTTTTGAGTATCTATACAAGCTTGCCGAAAATAATTGTCTAATTCTGCTAATTGCAGTGATTCAATTCTTTGTCTAGCTTTATCTAAAGTCTTTTCGCTTTTATTATTTTGCTGCGATCGCAATAACAATGCTACCGATTCCCGATATACTGGTTCTACACTTTCTCTAAAGGAATATTGTACATCGCGATTCACGGCAACTAAATCGCTGCGGAGAGTCTGTAAATCATTTACCGCACTATCGTAAGATGCGATCGCGCTTTCAATTTTTCCCTGCTGTTTTAATAACCTTCCTAACTGCCAATGCCAGCGGTAAGATATATCGGGAGCATTAATAGTTTGAGCAATATTAAGCGCAAGTTTTGTGAGTTTCTCGGCATTGGAGAATTGTTTAGTTTTCTCGTAGACGCTACCTAAAGTTCCTAAAGCAAAACTTTCTGCTCGCTTATCTGCTAAGTTTTTAGCTTGCTGTACGGCTGTCGCGGAGATTTGAGCAATTGTTTCGGGTTTAGTATTTAATTTGAGCAAGCTTTGAACTAAATTAATCCGAGCATAGATATTTGTTTGAGAAGGTGGTAAATTATTAAGTTGAGTTGTAATTTGCGGTAATAATGCTTTCGCAGCTTCGGTATTTCCATTATTAACTAAAAGATTTAACTGATTAATAGTAGCTCGAACTTTAGTAATCGGATTGGGAGTGATATCAGCAGCTTTTTGATAAAGTGCGATCGCATCCTCGAATTTCCGCTCTACTCGCGCTGTATTACCCAAACTAAATAAAGCTGCACTGACATCTTGGAGAGAATTCAATTTTTGAGCAATTTCCAGACTTTGATTTAATATTTTACGAGACTGTTTTAAATCACCTGCTAATTGTAGAGCATCTCCTAAAGAGCGTAATTCTATTGCTTTATTTATAGAGTTTGGTTGTGTTTGGGCTTCTTGCTGCAATGCAGTTAAAATTGTTAAACTCCGACGGTAAAATCCTAAAACTTGCCATGCTGTGGCTTGGTTAATCCGACTATTAACAACACCATTTTGATTATTTATTTTTTTATATATACTTTCTGAATTTTGCCAGGTTTTCAGTGCTTCTTCGGCTTTTCCTAAATCTAGTTGAATGCTACCTTGAATATCGAGAATTTTGGCAACGGATGAATTTTGGGTTGAATTTTGGTTAATACCAAATAATTCTAAACTTTGGGTAATTGCCTCTTGAGCTTGATTTAATTTACCGAATTTTTGATATGCTAAAGCTAAATTACTCAATGCAACAGCTTGTTTTAAACCATCACCTCGATCGCGATAATTTGCGACAACTTGTTGCAATACATTGATAGATTCTGCAAATTGCCCAGATTGATATAATTTTTTACCTTGTTGTAGAGATGCTATATATTGCGTTTCTTCAGCTTGCGATTTTACTATATTTGCTGCGACGGGAGAATTAATAACGCAAATAGCTGTTACTAAAACTAAGGCAATGAAAACGCGGAAGTAACGGGTTTTAAGGTGGCGAGTAAGTCGTATGTTAGCTATTCTTTGCCATTTATTAATTTTATATTTCATCCGAATTAGATATTTTTTAAACGCAGAGGAAAGGGAGGTAAGCGCGGAGGGGCGCTGAGTTTTTTTGAGTAATAAGTTATTAATTACAGGAGATAGTCGAGGGGGTGTGATTTTGTGGAGATTCAGCTACAAGGAAAGTGTCGCCATTTTTATCAACTACTATTTTCTGGGCTTCAATAATTTTTGGGGTAGATTTAGTTGCAGATGCAATGGGTAATTTATTTATTCTTCTTTCGGTTGTTTGTGATGGTAAATCAACCCAATTTGTAATGACTGCACGTTTACGTAAAGGCTCATTTGGGCTTGAAGGTAATCCACCTCTTCCTGTTGAGATAAAAGTACTGGCATTTTGTCTTCCTCTGGGTGTACAAGCTTGAGAAACTTGTTGGGATGCATCTACTAGATTTTCGGGTAGTTCGATTAAACCACGATTCGGGTCTATATCTGGATCTGTAATTGTAAAATCACCGTTTAAATTCGGGTTTTGTTGAGAAATTGCTGTAATGTTACTGCTAGGTAAATTATTTGGGTTAAGTTCTTGGGGGTTATCTGTTCCCAGTTGTTGAATTAATTCGTCTCTAGTTAAAGGTGCAATTCCAAATATATTATTGGCATTAATTGTAATTTGTCCGCCGTTACCACTAAAGGCATTGGCTGTAATATCGCTGTTTTCATTGGGAAGAGCAACAATAAAGCCGTTGGGAACATCAATAGAAATGTTACCCCCATCGCCACCAAATTGCTGAAAACCAGCGGTGGTAGAGATTTGACTACCATTGCGGAGTAATAATACGTCTTGCAGATTCAAGTCAATATTACCGCCAGTATTGCTGCGGGTTTCGGCGGAGATGTTTCCATTGTCTAGAGTGAGGAAGCCTGCTGCAAGTTCGATATCACCACCAATTCCTTCTCCTTGACTATCTACAGCGATTCTCGCACCATCTCGAATTGTCATAATTTTGGGATCGATGATGATACTACCACCTTTGCCCGTGGAATTTTCACTCGTGCTAGCAAAAATTCCGGTTTCGTTACCTGCAATAGTAATATTTTCACTCACATTCAAGGTTATGTCTCCGGCTTCTCCACTGCTGAAGGTTCTAGCTAATATTTCTCCGCCACTGGCAACAGTTAAGCGATCGCTGTTGAGTAATATGTCTCCGGCTTTTCCACTGCTGGAGGTACTGGCAGAAACTTGGGCACCATTGGTAACTTGAATAGAGTCAGTGGTAATGGATATACCTCCTGCTTTTCCTTCTGCTCCAGGAGCCACACTACTAGATACCCTACTGACCAATCCATTCTTACTTTCGCCATCAAATTTGACATTGTCAGTGGCATTAATGGTGACACTGCCTGCATCCCCTTCTCCAAATGTACTGGCAGAAACTCGGGCACCATTAGTAACTTCAAGAAAAGCAGTGGTAATGGATATACCCCCCGCTTTTCCCACTGCTTCAAGTCCAACTTGGCTGAATGTGCCACTGGGAAATCCATCCTTACGTTCGCCATCAAATTTGACCTTGTCAGTGGCATTAATCCTTATACTCCCTGCATCACCAGATCCTTCGGTGCTGGCAGAAACTTTAGCACCATTGGTAACTTCAAGGGACGCAGTGGTAATGAATACACCCCCTGCTTTGCCCACTGCTCTCTTATTCAAATTGCTGAATGCCCCACTGTTAATTCCATTCTTACTTTCACCGTCAAACTCAACCTTGTCAGTAGCATTAATAGTGACACTGCCTGCATCCCCTTCTCCAAATGTACTGACAGAAAGTTGGGCACCATTGGTAACTTCAAGGGAGGCAGTGGTAATGGATACACCCCCCGCTTTGCCAACTCCTCCAGATCCAATTTGGCTGGATGCAGCACTGGGAAATCTACGCTTACCTTCCCCATCAAATTTGACCCTGTCAGTGGCATTAATGGTAACACTGCCTGCATCCCCAATGCCTCTGGTTCTGGCTGAAAGTATAGCACCATTGGTAACTTCAAGGGATTTTGTCGTTATGGATATATCCCCCGCGTTGCCTACTACTCCAAAGGATACAAAGGTGCTTGCCGTACTTTCCGCATCAAATTTGACCTTGTCAGTGGCATTAATGGTGATACTGCCTGCATCGCCTTGTCCAAAGGTACTGGTATTAAGTTCGGCTTCATTGGTAACTTCAAGGGAGCTAGTGGTAATGGATATACCTCCTGCTTTTCCCACTCCTCCAGGAGCCACAATGCTGGCTACCCTACTGTTGCTTCCATCCTTATCTTCTCCATCAAATTTGACGGAGGATGTGGCATTAATAGTTACATTGCCCCCATTTCCTTGTCCTGCAATATCGGAAGCAAGTGCAGCACCATTAGTAACTTCCAGGGAACCAGTGTTAACTAATACATTCCCTGCGTTGCCCACACTCCCAAGGTTTACATCGTTAAATACAAAACTATTATCATCAAGCAAAACAGTATCGGTGGCATTAATTGTAATATCCCCTGCCTGAGCCTCCGGTGTACCCAAACCTTCACGAATCCCAGCCAAAATTTGACTCCCGTCTCTCACCTCTAAATTCTGGGCATTAACTGTAATTGAGCCTCCCCCACCAGCACTCACATCAATAATTGCACCATTGCTGAGCGATACATCGGCTCTTGCGACATTATCAGGTACATTCAAACTCAAGTCGTTACCATCAACATTTAAACCTACTGTTCCATTACCTGCTAACCCTGCCAATTCCAATCGTCCACCAAAAGCACTCAATTCTCCTCCATCAAGGTTAATATCTCCACCTACTAACAAGAAGCTACGATTATTTGGTACTTGTAAATTTGACTTACTTTCTATTTTTCCCGGTTGAACTTGATTGAAAAATAATGCTGATGGATTTATTGTCAGTAATTGCGAGGGAGGTTGAAGATTTGTAGCGCTAAAAAAACCGCGATCGCCAAATTGAATTGCATTCGCCGTACTTCCCACAAACGAACCATTCACATCTAAACGTGCATTTTCTCCAAAAACAATTCCACTGGGGTTAATCAAGAAAAAATTCACATCACTACCAAGGGTGCGAATTAATCCGTCAATTGAAGAAGGATTACCACCAGTTACCCGTGACAGAATATTTCTGATATTACCTGCACTTTGAAAAATAGCGGCTTCATTACTATTAAGATTAAACTTACCAAAGCTGTGAAATAAATTATTCCCAACAGCTTCTCCTACCGATTGGGGAATTTCGTAATTTGGTCCTGTTAAAGTTCCTGGAGTTCCCAAGCTGCCATCTAGGGTGATGTTTTGCGCCCTTGCATCAGTGGTATGGTATATGAGCGCCACAGCAAAGACCAAAGTACCTGTTAGTATGCGAAGTAAGTCTTTAATGATAAGTCACTCCTAAGTAAAAGCACCAGTTAATAATATTATCTGTCTGTATTTTAATATAGTTTAGGGGTAAATACGGTTGTTTGATCGCAACAAATTTTATTTTTTTTAATAGTGGTTTGTCCGATTAGTTTTGATGGGTTTTCTCACACATCCGCTCGGGGTTGCAAACCCCAAGCTAATAGCGAAAGTCCATTGAAACTTACATCTTTCACCATTCTCAACAACCGCCTTAGAATAAATTCTCAGGCTAATACACAAAGTCTTCTAAAGAAGACTGAGCAACGCTTTTAGTGCGTTTTAACGTACTTTTTATATTAGCCTTGAAATTTATTTCTCTGCGTTCACGCGGAGCGTGCGGGCTAGAAAGCCTCCGGCTTACAAGGTGGGTATTCGGGCTTAACAACAATGGTGCAAGATATCAGTTGAAATGGACTGAAAACTTTGGCAATTAAAATTAATAAGATAAACCACTAGAAAGGTAATTTTTCCTTTCTTGGGTAATATTTTTTCATCATCTTAAAACCGCAAAATCTCGCGCTCATAATCCTCTGAAGTCGGTTCTGTTTCCCAAACTAACCCTTCTCCTGGCTCTAAAATTACTTCTAAATACAACATATCCACAGGATTTATTGCTGTATCTTCGTTATTTTCAAACGGTTGCAAGTCTTCTGTTAACAATCGCAACTTAAACCCAACGGGAATTTGACTATCGGGGGTTGCACTCAGCAATTCAAATCGCCAAACTTGGTTTTCAGAATTGTCTCTAGGAAAAATGCGTAACTCATATACACCACCTGCAATTATTAATTGCCGAGATAATCCTTGAACGGCTTCTGTACTCCGCATTGTTCCAGATACCATCAAAAATTCCTTTTTTCCCCATCCCCACTGTTGGGGTAAATTTGCTACTCCTGTTTGCAACCATTGTCTAATTGACCACTGCTGGGGTAAACCCTGACGTAATTCGTATAATTTTTCGCGATAGCCACCATGAGCCATCAGTGCCCCCCACAGTGGAAAAGGAACAGTTAATCGGGGAAATTTAACATCGGCATTACCTAAGCGTTCTAAAAGGTTTTCTGCTTGGGTTTGGGGGATAGAAGCTAGAGGTGCAATCTCTGCTCGTAAGGCTTCTGGATAATTCATTTGCC
>JBARZF010000798.1:0-2904 GCA_049649675.1 Rivularia sp. (in: cyanobacteria)
CAGCGAACAGTAGATTGAATTTGAAAAAGCTAAGATCGCTCTTAACTCATAATAATTAACTCTTTAAAAATATGCAAAGCGTTGTCGTCACGGGCGTTTCCACAGGTATCGGTTGGGGTGTGCTGAAAGTATTAACCAGTAATTCCATTCATGTATTTGGTAGCATTCGTAAATCTGAAGATGCAGAACGTTTAACTGACGAGTTTGGGGATAAGTTCACACCTTTAATATTCGATGTTACTAACGAACAATCTGTACGTGAAGCTGCGGATAAAGTTAGCAATCAAATCAATGGAAATAACTTACTTGGTTTGGTAAATAACGCCGGTATTGCAAAAGGTGGCCCTTTAATGCATCAGCCGATTGCGGAATTTAGCAAACAAATCGAAGTCAATTTAATCGGGCAGCTAATTGTTACTCAGGCTTTCTTACCTTTATTAGGAACCAATTCTGCTTTCAAAGGTAAACCGGGAAGGATTATAAATGTGAGTTCCGTTGGTGGTAAGATTGCATCGCCATTTCTCGGTGCTTATAGTGCATCAAAGTTCGCATTAGAAGGATTTTCTGAAGCGTTACGCCGCGAACTTATACTTTACGGAATAGATGTAATTATAATTGGGCCTGGTTCGGTGGTGACACCAATTTGGGATAAAGCCGAACAAATGGACGTTTCTTTATATGAAAATACTAAATTTGCAGCTTCAAGTAAGAAGTTTCTAGACTATGCGTTGCAAAAAGGACGTTCGGGTTATCCAGCAGAAGCGGTAGGAAACTTAATTTTTAAAGCATTAACAACTGCAAAACCTCGGGTTCGTTATCCGATTGTTCCCAACCATTTCTTTGATTGGGCGATCGCCAGATTACTTCCCAAACGAGTTATTGATAATATCCTTGCGAAGCAGTTTGGTTTAAACAGCGAACAGTGAACAGTTATCAGTTATCAGTTATCAGTTATCAGTTATCAGTTATCAGTTACGCGAAAACTGGTAACTGTTCAACAAGCTGCTTCCAAAATAGGTAAAGAAGAAGGAGAAGAACAGCTAATTAGGCTAGGTTTGCCGAAGTGATAACCTTGTGCATAGTCAATATTCAATTCTTTTAAAATATCAACGATATCTTGATTTTCAGCAAATTCTGCTATTGTTTTAACTCCAAGAGCTTTTGCTAAATAATGTATGGCCTGTACCATTGCTTTCGTAACAGTTTCGGTATGAATTTCTTTAATAAAAGAACCGTCTATTTTTAAATAGTCTACGGGAAGATTCTTTAAATAGGTTAGCGATGACATTCCTTTACCGAAATCATCTAAAGCGAAGGAACATCCTAAAGATTTAAGAGTCTTTATAAATTTTGATGCTTGAGATAAATTATTAATCGCTATAGTTTCTGTAATTTCAAAACAGAATAATTCAGGAGGCAGCTTGTGGTGTTGAAACTTCTGATATAAATATCTAAAAAACTCATTATCATTAAGAGATGCACCGGAAATATTTACAGAAAAACATATGTTATCCCAATTTGCAAATTTAGCATTACTTAAATAATTAAATAAGCGATCAATTACCCACATATCTATTCTAGGCATCATTGAATATAGATTAGCTATCTCTAAAAACTCTTCTGGTAAATTTATTTTACCGTTATCATCTAATAGTCTAAGCAGAACTTCATAATGTATTTTGTTATTATCCTTATTTAAAGGAACGATTGGCTGAGTGTATAAACGAAATCGATTTGTTTCTAAAGCCTTACGTAATTTCTTTACCCATAATAGCTGAGAATCTTTTCTCGATTTTTCTCTAGCTATATCGTGCATATATATCTGTTCTCTGTTACGTCCTTGTGCTTTTGCTAAGTATAAGGCATGGTCGGCTGCTTCTAATAATAAAATGGGATTGTCTTCGTTATTAGGAATCGAACCGGCAATTCCCATACTGACGGTAACAGATGAAGATACAGAGGAACTACTATGAGGAATATTTAATTCTTTAATTTGATTTCTAATTGCTTCTGCTACTTTCAAAGCACCTCTTGCTGGAGTATAAGGCAAAATAATCGCGAATTCTTCACCTCCATATCTAGCAACGCAATCAGCCGGACGCTTTGCCATACTTGAAATAGCATCGGCAATCATTCGCAAACATTTATCTCCTGCTTGATGTCCGTAAGTATCATTGTACGATTTGAAGCAGTCAACATCGCACATAATGATAGATAACGGTGAAGGAATACGCCGTAAACGATTCCATTCTTGAGACAGTTTATCATCAAAAAAACGACGATTAAAGACTTTAGTTAAAGGATCGCATAAAGCAAGTTGTTTTAGTTCTGTGTTAGCGGTACTCAGCTTATGATATAATCTTCCTTGCTGAATTCCGATTGCTAATTGATTTACCAACCTTTTTATAAATTGGATTTCTTCCGATTTCCAATTTCTGCTTGTATGGCATTGATGTACTGTAAGAAATCCCCATAAAAAGCTTGTTTTATCTGTTGAAGCCTCGTAATTTTTATTACTTTTGAAAAGAATTGGTATTGTTAAGGCTGCTTTCACTTCAAAATGCTGCAAATTATTTAGAAAAATAGTTTCCAAATTTGACTCTTCAATATCATCTATTGCTTTAATTTCACCTTTAATAAATTGGGCTTCATCTTTATCTTGAAGAAAACACTTATGAACAATGCTCTCTTGAGGTATTTTTGATATTCCAGGCTTTGTAACTTGCTCTTCAATAGAACTAATTAAATTGTCTAAGCGACTGATAATAACACGGTCGCACTCTAAAAACTGTAAAATTTCTTTGGCAGCAGTTTGTATAATGAAATCAACGTCTAAGGAATCACGAATCCGTTCGGAAAGTTGAACTAAAAGTTTTTCTTGCCGTGCTTGTTTTTGTAAAGTAG
>JBARZF010000799.1:0-3105 GCA_049649675.1 Rivularia sp. (in: cyanobacteria)
TACTAAACCTATCAAATTCTTAAAGAAATTACTATAAATTTGACCGGATTGTCTTCGTCGGTCAACCTTAAATTCAGTTTGACCATTTGTTGCCAAAACATCAACTGTACGTTCAATTTCTTCTACATCAAAAACAAAATACCCATTTATACCTGGATAAGTCGCAATCAGGTGTCTATCGTCGCTTGTAAGGGATAAATCTACACCTAATCCCATTGGAATAGGTCTGGTAGTACCAATAACCTGTGCATCTCCCAATGGGTCTTGAATAATTGCAATATTTGTACCGTAGTATTTTCCAACTGTCCCCGGACTGTAAAGATTCTCACCGATTAAGTTGAAACCACGATTTGCTTGATAACCGTTATAACCAAGCACAAATGCAAATCTATTATCGCTAGTAATTACAACATCCCGAGCTTGGTTGACTTCTAATTTTTGATAACTCAGTTTTAAATCTGTAGTTTTATCAGCATTTGCTTTGAAGTTCAATGGGTCGTCATTTTCCACATTTAGTACGCCAAATCCATGACGTTCGGAGTACCGATGTGTGAAGACCATCTTTTTGGGGTCAGATGATGCTTCGATTCCCTCAATACTAAAATTAGGAGTTGAAATTACAGCAATTTGCTTGTGCCATTTACGACTATTAGCTGCTGGGTTATCTGGCTTATCGTTAGCATCAATATTAACAACAACAATTTTTCCTTGTGGGTTGGCTGGTGCCGTACCGTAAAGTTTTTTACCATCGCTACTAATAGCCAACTTCCGCAAGCCATTTGGAGCATCTACGTTAATAGTTTCTACCTGGTGATAGGTTGAAGAATTAGGATTAATATCAAGAATGTAGATTAAATTGTGGGTACCGTCTGCAATATATGCATAATTACTACGCGGTTCAATTACGATAGATTCTGGTTTTGCTCCCGGTGGAAGTTCAATTGAATCAATTCCTTGTTTATCTAAGTCCGTATCTAATTGACGCAGCGCAATTAAATCTAATAGAGCAACTGCACCACGGTCTAAAATAGCATAAGCACGACCTGCATCCTTGGTAGCAGCAACTTCTCGGGGACGATGAGAACCTGTAATGTTTGTACGACTACCAACAGGAATGCTTGCTGCGAGAAGGTTTGCACTACCTTCTAGAGTTTGATTAACAATTAAGTCGGGATTTGCTAAATCAACTACATCAATTCTGTCCGACCACCTACGTGCAACCAAGGCATATTCTACTTCCGGTTGTGATAAGTTAACTTGTCTTGCAGATTGAAGCTCTACTTTTTCAAATTCAGATGGGTCAGTACCAGTACGTAATTTTTGTGGTCGGCGTAAAGAAATACTAGCTTCGCTCAATGGAACCATTTCTGGTGGTTTGACTGCTATCTTATAGCGGTTGTATGGTAATACCTCGCTTTTTTCGACCCATGCAGAAGCTGCATAAACTTTACCACCAAATGTAAAGTCAACTATTAAATCTTCTAACTTTCCTCCTAAATCTAAAGTTCCATTGAGGAAATTACTACCAGTTATGAAAATTACAGGTTCTGTGGTTTCATTATCTGCAATAAACTCAAATTCTGCCGATTCGATGATTGGTGGATTCTGTGGTTCAACTTCGCGGCTTAATCTTGGTTTTTGAATGATATCCTTAACTTCATAAATTCCGCTGGAATTGATTTCTACACCAACTTTTGTAACTTCAGGCAATCCTACTGGTGGTACTTCAAATATATCCAAAGTCATGGTTTGAATATTTCTTGCCATCATCGCATGAACTGCACTCACAGCAGTGAGATTAGTACTGAAATTTAGCGCTGACCTAGAAGTTGCTCCACCACCAACGGCTCCCGCAATTGTCGTAGTTGCTCCAAATCCAGCAAGCCCAGAAAGTAAATCCGAACCTTGAATTGAAGTATCTATATCTGCTGCAAAAGCAGGAGCAGCAAAAACAGAAGAAACCGCTTTAGATACTCCAACAGTCTGAATCACTTTTCCTTTTGCTTTTGCGTATTCTTGTGCTGCTTGTAAAGTTTTTGCTATCTTAGCTTGAGTTTTTTGCTTGAGCGGAGTAAAAGCATCTGTTTGCCTCGATCTTGTCAATAAACTATTAGACCCAGGTAGAGAAATTTTAACGCTGTTAATTGCGGCTACTGCAACACTAGTATAAACCGCAGTAGTTAATGTTAAACCTGCAAGTGCATTAAGAGTATCAGGGGGTAGTTCAAACCTAATGTCAACAAATTTATATCTTAAAGATGCTACCGCTACACGGTTCCCCGTTCTCAAAATACCGGGTAATGGTGGAGATTGTGTCCGAATCATTCCATCGGCTCCAACTACTCCAATTTCTTCTAGCTCCCAAGATGGTTCCGTACCACCTGATTCTGTTGGAATAGTTGATTCGCGGAAGAAGATAACTTCTGTCCCTTCTGCTAAATTAGCTGGAGCCGGAATTGCTAATTGTACGGGAGTATCTAGTGCTTCATCACCAAGTTCCAATCGGAATGCTTTAACAAATTGTAAATCTTCCGATTCAGGAATTGGCAAGCTGAATGTATTTTCTGGTTCTTGTATTTCTTCGATACTAACTAGCGTATCTTCAAATAAAGTATCTGGTCCCACCAAAACTTGTGAACCATCGCTACCTTCAATAACTCCACCTCCACTTCCTATTTCTCTACTTCCAAGAGGATTTTCAACGTTAACAGGTACAACATACTCAGCAGCGTTATATATAACTGTTACATCTGCTATTCCACTCGAACGTGCAGTGATTACTCCGTTTGCGTCAACTTCCAAAATATCGGGATTGCTCACAAAGTAACGAGTACCGTTGTTTGCTTCATTTAAATTAGGAGTAAAGCTTTCATCAACCCCTACTAATAATCGCCGTGTCATACCGGGAGTCATAGTTACTGCTTCCGGGTAAAGTTGTAATCCTTCCTCTTCGGCAATAACTACGTTAAACTCATCTTGATTTGTAGGTGCTGGTATTTGTCCGACTCGAAGCGCTGTTACTGCACTGATATTGTCACGAGAAGCTTTTAGGTATGCAACTCCATCATTTAAAGCAGTAAGTAAACCATCATCAGATATTGAAAC
>JBARZF010000800.1:0-11729 GCA_049649675.1 Rivularia sp. (in: cyanobacteria)
CATTATGTGCTTGATGTAGAAATTCCTGAAGTTGCGAATTTTTTCAGAGATATATTAGCAGAATTTGTGACAAAGTATCCCAAAATCGATGCAGTGCAATGGGATGATTATTTAGGATATCATGCAGAATTACCAGGAAAAGTTAATCGCACCGATAAATTAACTAAGTTTACACAGCAGATGATAGCTGCGATGAAACAAGCTAACCCTTCAGTTAGTTTCGATATTTGTCATCACAATCCCTATTGGGCTAAACGATATTTTGCAGCAGATTATCAAAAATGGAAAGTAGATAGAATATTTATTCAAGCTTATAACGAAGATGGTTTCAATGAAGAAGTTAATTATGCTAAAAAAGTTGATGGTATTGCTATTAGCGATAAACAGTTTCATCGCGTAGAAGAATTAGTAAATAATAAAGAAATTAAGAGTCTTTTAGTTTTTCCGATTGCTGGAAAACCTAAAGAAACAGCTTCTAAATTAAATGAATTGATAGAAAAAAAATAGATATAGGTTCGTAGTAGCGCCGTCTTCCCATCCGGTAAGAGGCAAAGACGGCGCTCAGGGCAAACCTATTTTTTAATTCAATTCCCACACGGTTATTTTAGATTTTTTATCCTTAACTCGATGAATAAAATGTAATTTTTCCAACGAGCGCAAATAAATCTTACAAGTATTCTTATTTAATCCCGTACCAGTAACTATTTCTTCTGTACCAAGCTTCCCATCCAAACTTTTTTTAATCTCTAACAGTATATGATTCGCAGTATTTATATAAGAAACAAAACAAGGGTTGCTTATTTCTGAAGGTTTAATCAAATCTTGCTTCTTTGCTTCTCTCAAAATTGAAAATACTTTTTGCTCGTCTGCCATTGATCAACGCAATCCTTTATAGGGATTCTATCATGTTTAAATGCTAGTTCCCTATTCCCCGTTCCCCGTTCCCTTTCTCAACGAATTAATTTATCAATAAAACCGAATTGGTATAGCTTAATTTAGCTATAATTTTGAATGAGTTTTGGGAACGCACATCATGTTAAAGTACAACTTGCCGAAGTATTTACCTTCCGCTGAAGAACTACCAGACTCCGACGAAACGCCCGTGGATAATGAACTGCAAGAATTAATACCGGGTTTACTCAAAGCAATTCTACTAATTCTTTGGGGAGAAAGGATGGATTGGTTTTTCGGTGTAGATATGGGTGTTTATTATCACCCCGATAAGCCGCCAATTGTACCTGACGGATTTCTCAGTTTGGGTGTTGAACGCTTTTATGATGAAGAATTGCGCCCTAGTTACGTACTTTGGGATGAAAATGTTATCCCTATTTTGGCTTTAGAAGTAGTTTCTCGAAGTTATCGCAAAGAATATACAGCTAAATTAGATGAGTATGCAGATTTAGGTGTACTTTATTATGTAATTTATTCCTCCCGTCGCCGTCGCAAACCGCGTTTGGAAATACATAAATTAGTCAACGGTAAATACGAATTACAATCAGGAAATCCATTTTGGATGCCGGAAATTGGTTTGGGAATAGGTTGTGAAAGAGGTAACTATTCTGGAGTGACGCGAGAATGGTTGTACTGGTATGACGAATCGGGAACGCGATATCCCACTCCTAAAGAGCAGATAGAGCAGGAGACGTTACGCGCACGACAGGAAACTTTACGCGCTCAACAAGAAACGCTACGGGCACAGCAGGAAGCTCAACGGGCACAGCAAGAAGCCCAACGCGCCGATATTGCAGAGCAAAAAGCACAACAAATGGCACAAAAGTTGCGCGAGTTAGGAATAGATCCAGATAGTTTGAGTTAGTGCAATAAAAATTGAGTAGAAATCACTTATAAATTTCTCTGCGATGTCCAATTTGCTGAATCATGATAATATTTGGCTGGTTACTGAATGTATAAAGAACCCGATAATCACCGACTCTCAACTTATAGTAATCAGCAAAGTCACCTGTTAAAGATTGAGGAGTTAACTGCTCGAAGTTTTCTACTAACCAATTAATTTTGTTAATAATTCGGATTTGAATAATCTCAGTTAACTTTTCCAAGTCTGTGACGGCTTCTTCTGTAAACTCCAGTTCATAATTCATTGAACATTTAAGCCTAGTCTCTTATATACTTCCTCCGCAGGAATACCTTTTTTACCATTTTTATGTGCTTCGCGTGAGGCAATTAATCTTTGTTTAACTTCTTCTCTAATTTCTTTACCAGCATCAGCATCGGCAAAAAATTCTTCTAAAGTTTCCTCAACAGTTTCTTTAATTAAACTTTTGAGTTCATTCACGCTCATATCTTTAATTTGCATATTAATTCCTTCTGTTACTATACAAAGATGAATATAATTAAGCCCACCGTTAAGGTGAGCTAAGTTTTCTGTAGACTCTACAAAAATTATAAATCTGTTTTAAAAGTTGTAACTAAAAACCTGAATGGCGCTATTCTCTGGTAAACTACCAGGACTCACGCTAATCGTGTCGCTTTCACTACGATTTACCTTCATTCCACCCATTACCGCTAGGAAATCATCTACAGGTGCAATATCACAATTATCGTTGTCGGCAGCTTGGGTACGATAATGAGTCGGAACAACTAACTTCGGATTCAGAATCTGAATTGCTTTCCTGGCTTCCTCAGCATTGTAAGCCTTATCGCTACCACCTACAGGTACTAATAGCACGTCAGGACGACCCATCAAAATTTTTTGTTCTAAGGAAATCGGTGCAGCAGCGCCTCCTAAATGCAAGATATTGACTCCTGCTTGCTTCCACTGCCAAGCCGTATTTACACCAAAACGTTTTCCACCAACGCGATCGTGATCTATGGCTATTCCTTGAAACTTGATTCCTTTAAACTGGTAAACCCCAGGCTGATAAATTAATTTAGGCCCTCCCGGCAAACCTTCTACCGCACCTTCATCCAACAATTGGCTGCTAATTAACACCAACTCGGCAGCAATATTGGGTGGACGATAGCCAGCAGTACAGCCTATAGTACGGAAAGGGTTTACTAAGATTTTTGTACCGCCACCCGTAAACAAAAAGCTAGTATGGCCTAACCACTTAATTGATAGCGAATCACCAGATTGGGCATTTACTCGCAACCCAGAATTTAAGTTAGCAAACAACGCACCTGCTAACCCCGCTCCAGCGTAGCCAATCAATTGTCGTCGTTTCATTTACTTATCTGCATGTAATTTTTCTAGAAAGTTTTGCAATAATTGCTTTCCCGAATTTGTCAGGATACTCTCTGGATGAAATTGGACTCCTTCTATGTGAGGAAAGTTCCTGTGTCGCACTCCCATAATCGTCCCATCTTCAACCCAGGCAGTGATTTCCAACGCATCCGGAATTGTATCTCGCTCTATTACTAGACTATGATACCTGGTTGCGGTCATTGGATTATCCAATCCGCGAAAAACTCCTACTCCAGTATGAAAAACTTCTGAAGTTTTGCCGTGCATCAAATAGGCAGCAGAAACTATTTTACCGCCAAATACTTGACCAATACTTTGATGCCCCAAACATACGCCTAAAATTGGGCACTTTTCCCCCAATTCTTCAATTAATTGTAAAGAAATTCCTGCATCTTCTGGTCTCCCGGGGCCAGGAGAAATCACTATCCCGTCTGGCTCCAATGCCCGAATTTCATCTAAAGATATTTTATTGTTACGAAATACTTCAATTCTAGCTGCCACAGGAAAATTTACAGCCAGTTCACCCAAATACTGTACCAAATTATAGGTAAAGCTGTCGTAATTATCTATGACTATCAGCACAGCGATTAAACTCCCAAGTTTTATCTCTGATACTAAGTTTATCCTCTACTGCTTAACCGTTTATCTCAACTCTAAATTACAAAAATTACAAAGACGATAAAATCAACTCGAACAAAGGAGGCAATATAAGAATAGCAGCTACCAGTAAGGACACCAAAGCCGAAACCAACACCGCAGCAGCAGCACAGTCTTTAGCAATTTTCGCTAATTCATGGTACTTTTGCTCAACTGTCAAATCAACAACAGATTCAACCGCAGTATTAAGCAATTCCAAAGCCAAAACTAAACCGCTAGTAACTGCGATTACTGCAATTTCTACCGGCTTCAAATGTAAAAAGACGCTCAAGCCAATTGCTAAAGCGCAAACAGATACGTGGATGCGGAAATTACGCTGAGTTTGAAAAGCGTATGTAATACCAGCCCAGGCATATTTAAAACTAATAAACAAGTTGGAGGCAACTGCCCAAGATAATTCTCTTTGTTTAGACACTACGGTTTCTAAACGATTTGCTTTAGGTGAAGATGAAATTTGTTGGGACATAGGCTCTAACATAATTGCTGCAAACTAATGGTGTGGTGAAATTTTTCCGGAATTTTAAAAGCGGTTAGCAATATTTTGACAATTTTCTAAAGGAATATTTTAAAGAGATTATGCTCATAAGCGAATCTATTCTAGGTCTATATCAATACTCAATGTCTTCAGTAGCATTACCTGCTTTTCTAGCATTCTTCGCAAACTTTCTTCATCAGGATGATCCCAGCCTATAAGATGTAGCAAACCATGAGATGCTAGCCAAGCTAATTCTGTTTTTAAAGGATGTCCTTGCTGTATTGCTTGCTTACGAGCAGTATCAACGGAAACAACAATATCACCTAAATATAAAGGTTCATTCTCCGTATCAATTTCTGTAACGTGTGGCGAATCTACTTCCAAAGCCGCAAAAGCCAAAACATCTGTAGGCTTATCTTGATGACGGTATTGAGAATTTAGGGTTTGAATCTCCGAGTCATCTGTCAAACGTAACCCAATTTCAAAAGCAGAAACCGGGGGGATATCGGATTGCATCATATCCACCCATTGACAAAACCATTTTTCCCAAGTTTCTGTACAAATGCGGGCATCTTCATCCTGCTTCTCCGCAGCCTCATTTGGAGAAGATTCATAATAATTATCCTGCACGTAAACTTCAACGGAAAGCCGTTTATCCACTCAATCTCCCCTCATCAATGAGTTAGATAAGCAAGACCAATCAAAACAGCCAACAGTCCAAAAGTAGTAAGTGCAAAATGCTGTAGCGAGGTGCCACCCTTTTGCACCATATTCCGCATAGCCAGTTTCGTATAGCTGGGTTTATCTTCCTTGGTAGAAGAGTCGTTCATAAAAATCACTCGGTAGGTGGGAAACGAGCGCGGCTTCTCAGCCCTGAGAGGTAAACCCGCGCGTGCGAACGCCACTTGCCGCTCCTGTCGGGGAACCCGCGAGGGCGGAGTGGCTCATTTATTCGCCGTGGATATTTAAAATGCTGATTTTTAAATGAATATAATCCCAGGAATCAGCAAACCTGTTTAAGTCCCCTCGCCCACCACCGATAAGATGTCCTTCCTTCAAGCAACTGTTTAAGCAGTTTTAGAGATAATCCGAACTAGGGAAACATTCGGAAGTCTTTACCGATCGATGGCTCAATGGGCTAGTCAGTACTACGCAAGCCCTAAATCTTGCAAACCCAGAGTATGAAAGACCTGGGTCACTGACAAAAATTCCATAACAAACTCTTCTACCAAGGTAACAAATTGTTGAGAAATGGAGCGCCAATTTGGCATTTTCTTCAGTGAACAGTCAACAGTGAGCAGTGAGCAGTTATGGGATGCAGGGATTTTAGATTTTGGATTTTGGATTAAAAGAGTATTGAGTTAGAAATTAAAAGTTATCAGTTAGGAGGTCGGGAATTCTTTCTACCCACTCTACCCACTCTACCCCCTCTACCCCCTCTCTCCAATGCCCAATCCCCAATTCCGTATTCCCCATTACCTATTCCCCATTCTCAGTAACTTGGTTTTCCTGTCGCAGATAAGCTTGAATAAAGGAATCTAGTTCCCCATCCATCACGTCTGTTATGGCTGTTGTTTCGATGTTGGTACGCAAGTCTTTTACCATCTGGTAAGGATGGAATACATAGTTACGTATTTGATTCCCCCAAGAAGCTTCCACCATATCACCGCGAATTTCGGCGACTTCTTGAGCGTGTTGTTCTTGAGCCACAACTAACAGCTTTGCTTTGAGACGAGCAAGGGCTTTTTCTTTGTTTTGCAGTTGCGATCGCTCTTCGGTACATCGCACTGCAATATTTGTGGGCAGGTGAACAATTCGGACTGCGGTTTCTACTTTGTTGACGTTTTGTCCGCCTTTACCGCCTGCTCTAGATGTAGTAATTTCTAAATCCTTATCGGGGATATCCAACTGTACATTGTCATCTATCTCAGGCATGACTTCTACGCCAGCAAAACTAGTTTGTCGCTTTCCGTTAGCGTTGAAAGGAGAAATTCTAACTAAGCGATGGGTGCCCATTTCCGAACGTAAATACCCGTAGGCATAGCGTCCGGTAATTTCTATAGTTACCGATTTTATACCAGCTTCATCTCCGTCCGATTTATCGCTTATTGCAACCTTATAACCGTGACTTTCTCCCCAGCGCGTATACATTCGCAGCATCATTTCCGCCCAGTCTTGAGCGTCAGTACCGCCAGCACCGGCTGTAATTGTTAGAGAAGCGCCTTTGCTATCGTAAGGGCCAGAAAGTAGCTGCTGTAACTCCCACTGGTCAAGTTCGCGGCTGAGACTTGTAACGTTAGATACAGCTTCATTCAGTAGCGACTCGTCGGTATCGGACTCCAAAAGTTCGACAACTGCGCGGGTATCTTCTAAGCTAGAATGCCAGTCATGATACTGTTGCAGATAAGATTTAAGTTCGTTAAGCTCTTGCAGGGTATCTTGAGCCTGATTTTGATCTTCCCAAAATTCCGGCTGTGCTGCAATTTGTTCTAAATCTTGAATCTTAGCTTTGAGTGCGGGTAAGTCAAAGATAGTCCTGAGTTTTACCCAGGCGATTAGATAGCGTTTCGATTTCGCGTTTGATTTCTAGAACTTCCATATTTGTTTGTAATTGTTAGCTTTGATGCTTCTAGAATCTGAGTGTATTTTATATCCCTTTCTGATTCTAGCGATTGTCTGGAAAATTTTCCCGTTTCAATATTTGTTGATTTATTTTGTGGGGCATGGGGGATTGGGGATTAATAATTAAAGATGGTGCGTGACGGTAATTTCAATTTATTTTGTTGTGTTTGATAATTTATTAGAGCCGTCACACACTAGGCTGTTAACTTTGATAAAATTTACGCACTTAAAGTTCATACCCCTATCCCTCTCCCCCTTCCCCTCTCCGTTATCTTGGGAGAGGGGTGCCCGCAAGGGTGGGGTTGGGGTGAGGGCTTTATCAAAGAATGCGAACACGTTTTTTGCATGATTTTTTATCCCCTAAAAAGGTACAAAGTCAACACCCGGCGTCACACCGAATCTCATAAGCTTGGGGAGATAGAACCTCTGGTTGGGTTGGAGAAATTCTGCTCGGTTAAGTTTTGTCTATGAACCAAGAATCCCCCGCATTCTATGCGTGGGGAGTGTCAAGGAATCTCAAAATCCATCGACTCATCAACAAGCGGCGAAACTTCCATTTTTGCAAAACTAGTTTGCACTTTAGAATCTTCACTAAACGCTGGAATTCGCCTTAACTGATGAATTCCTTGCTCGGATTTGAGATAACCGTAAGCGTACTTACCGAAAATTTCCAAAGTCGCATATTCAAAGCCACCCATTTCTCCCAAAGATTCATCCACAAGCCGCAGTTTGCATTCATGGCGATCGCAATAAGAGTACATCCGTAGCAGCATTTGCACCCAGTGTTGAGAATCTGCATCATTATTACCAGCAGTAATAGTAATAAAAGCTCCTTTATCGTCAAAAGGCTGATTAAACAGGCTGATGATTTCAACGTGCTTGAGTTCATTAGTTAAGAAATTGAAGTTAATCAGTAATTCTTGTTCTAACTGCTCGTCAGCTTCAGATTTCAAAAGTTCTAAAGCTGCTTGGATATCATTTAAACGAGCCTGCCATTCTTGATATTGTTGTTGCTCGCAGAATATCAAATAGATTAATTCTTGAAGAGAGTGTTGAGCAATTGTAGTATCTTGCCAAAATTCAGGTTTAATGAGTCGCTTTTCCTGCATCCTGAATTTTTGTATTTAGTTGATGGATGCTAAAGACAGTCTTGGGGTTGGCTGAGGAACTTAGATAATGTTTCCACTTCGCGTTTAATTTCCAATATTTCTAAGATGATTTTTCCTCGTTAGGTCACATTACATAAATATTGACACTCCCCTTCAATTTATTGATGGGGATTCTTAGCTCACAGGGATTCCAACGAATTTACCCTCACTAAGCATCTTGACCGTATGCCCTACGGCTGCAAGTCCACGAAGAAGAACCACTTGCGCGGCTGCGGTATCCCTATCAGTTTCGTATCCGCAGTTATCGCATTTATGAACACGTTGGAAGAGGGTTTTCTTACCTGTCTCATGCTGGCAATTAGGACATATTTGAGATGTTTTTCGGGCATCAACTTTCTGGAAATAGACACCACGTTTAAAACAGGTTTGCTCTAAAATATTGAAGAATTGACCGAAACCGGCATTAAGGCAATGTTTACCTAACATCCCTCTTGATAACCCAACAAGGTTTAAGTCTTCTCCAAATATCATCCCAACATCATCACACAATTGATGTGAGAGTTTGCGATGAAAATCTTTGCGACAGTTAGCAACGTGTTCGTGGAGCAAAGCAACCTTAATAGTCGCTTTTTTCCAGTTATTTGAGCCTAAACGTTTTCTACTGACACGTTGTTGCACGGCAATAAATCGGGAGGAACATCCACACCGCTTTTTGCCTCAGCAATTTCAGCTTGCGTTCACAATCAACAAAAAATTAAGGCTAACGCCTCGCTCCGCTAACGGACGTTTAACCATTAAACCACTACTGGTTGCGACCATCGAAGTTAAACCTACGTCAATTCCTATTCCTTCTCCATGTGGCATTGGTAAGCCACTGCGTTGGGCGGGTTCCCCGACTTGTAGCAAGTGGCGTTGCGGAGGGTTTACCAACCACTGCGCTGTTAGCATTACGTACCAACCAGAAACACGTTTAACCACACGTGCTTGTTTTAAAACACCACCGTCGGGAATAGACCGAGATTGCCGATATTTTACGAACCCTATTACGGGTAACTTTACACATCCATTCTGCAATGGATTTTTACCTAACTGGGGGAAAGAAAAAGACCGCATTCGCCCAACTTTTTTAAATCGTGGAAAACCATGATTTTGTTCCCACATACGTGACAATTGCCTTTTCAAGTCTTCTTAATGTTTGCTGCAAAGCCCCCCGCATTAACTCTATTTAAATACTCGTTACTTTTACGTGCAGCAGTTAGAGATTTACATTGAGAAGCAAAAGTCGGGCGTGGCGCGTTGGCAGGAATAATATAACAACTATGAAGGCTACAAGCTTTAATCTGACAAAAACGGGATTTGTACCAGTCTTTACGTTCAGCCAAAGCATAGTTGTAAACTCTACGATGAGTTTCTAACCATTCTTCAAAGATATCTACTTGATTTTTAGTTGGCTTTAGCTTGAATTCGTAAGTCAGATTAAACACTGTTGATCACCTCCTAAATGGACTATAAACTAAACATTAAAATTCAGCAAGTGCTTTTTAGAATCTTACGGGGAATGAATTCCCGTAAGATTCTACACCCCCATAATTAGAAATTAGGGGCACTGTGCGCGGTTTCGGTAGTACAAAAATGGGGATTGGGCATTGGGGATTGGATTTTTATAAATTAAAGATGGTGCGTGACGGCAATTCCAATTTATTTCGTTATGTTTGAGAATCGATCGTAGCCGTCACACACCCTACAAATAAATTACTTTTTCAGTGACGGGAAAAGGAGATGGGGTTCGGAGGAGAAATATTTAAAATTCCTAACTCATAACTCCTCACTCCTAACTCCCAACTAATTTCTTAGTCTCTACCGCCGCCGCTAATGGCAATTAAAAGGCGTAAGATGAAGATGAATAAGTTGATGTAGGTAAGGTACATCGATAATGCTGCGGGTAAATATTCGTCATCTTTATAGGTACGGGGTAATACGTAAAAATCAACTACCGCAGCACCAGCGAATAACAATACACCTAAGCCAGAAATACCGATTTCTAACCAACCAGGGGTATATACACCAAATAAGGAAAGTCCTAATTGGATAACTAAAACTGCAACTAAGGCAATTACACCTAAACGCACAGTTTTTGCTAAAGCCATACCGTCAGTATCGGAAAGGTTTGAACCAATTTGACGAGCGGCGATAAAGGTTATTCCACAACCAAGGGCGGCGATACCAATACCCTCAATGCCTACTCCTTGAGTTCTTAGCGCTACAAATACTAATCCGCTAAGGGTATACCCAGATAAGAGACTATAGGCTGCTAGTAGAGGTAATGCAACTTGCTTATGACCTTTAGAAGCTACATTTTGAGCGACAAAAAATAGAATTAATTCTACGATTATCGCGCCAATAAAGGTAGGAAAAAATAATTCTGGATGATTGCGGATTACTCCTAATCCACCGTAAGTTCCCAAAGCAGTAAGTACTAATCCACCACCTACGTAAGGAAGTGCATTCGCAATTACGTTTGGTCCTACAAGGGCTTTATTTTTTGCGTCGCGAATAGCGTTTCGGAAATTGCTCGTATTACTCATATTTACAATAAGTTCTTAATTGAGATATTGTTCTTTCTCCTATTTTTACGCAATTTATTTGATTCATGCTCAGTCATTGGTTCAGTCATTGGTTCTAGAGAGAACAATTTAATAATCTTAAAAGTCACTCTAGTTAAAGTTTTGAGGGAATACGGCGGAAGTTCTCTTGACATATAAACAAATTGGTGGACATAGCTTTAATGCGTACAAATACGTATGTGAGGGGTCTTGCACCTTGTAATTTCAGTGAAACAACGAATGGTGTGAAAAAGGATTACCTTAGAAAATAATTACAGCTTTGATAGAACTTTACTCGGCTCGGTTTTTAACAGGAAAAAGAGTCCCTAAAGGAAATTATATGGCAGTAATTCAGTCTTCTCTCCGATCTGATGGTATGGAATTATTATGTATATATCATCAGAATCCTTCTATTAGACTTCGTAACAGACTCGTAAAATTGCATAGTGGTTTAGTACGTAAAATGGCTCATAAATTTAGCCATCAATGTAACGAACCTTATGAAGATTTGGAACAAATTGGTTACTTCGGTTTAATAAGAGCAATTGAACGTTTCGATCCCACTCAAGGATACGCATTTAGTTCTTTTGCCGTTCCTTATATTCGGGGTGAAATGCTGCACTTTTTACGCGATCGCAGTACTTTATTGAAAATTCCCCGTCGTTGGCAGGAACTATACAACGAAGGACAGAAAATACGTAAAGATTTAGCGCATATCTTAGGAAGACAACCATTAGATTTGGAAATTGCTCGCGAGCTTAAAGTCTCGGTGCAAGAATGGCAAGAAACCAAGCTAGCGGTGCAAAATCGAATGCCTTTAAGTTTGGATGCAACCGTAGTTAACTATATCGACTGTCAAATCACATTGGGTGAAGCATTACCTTGTCCCCAAACAGCGGCTCAACAGCATTTAGAAGAAGAGCGTCAGCAACTGCACGGGGCTATGGGTATGTTAGAAGAAAAGCCTCGGATGGCAGTGGAATTAGTATTTTTGAAAGAATTTTCTCGTAAAGATGCAGCGAAGAAAATTGGTACTAGCCCAATGACAGTAACGCGGTACC
>JBARZF010000801.1:0-11251 GCA_049649675.1 Rivularia sp. (in: cyanobacteria)
TGAAAATAATAAAAATCCGCCTAGTATTTTTAAACTTAAGCTTGCTGTTTTGAAGCTACGGGATGCCAAAATTAATATAGCACCTGCGATTGGCGGCCCCAACAGTCCGGCAGCAGCTACGAAGGCACGCCCAATCGGACCTAAAAATAATCTGCCGCTGTGAGTAGCTACACCAGAACCATTAGGAAAGATTTCTAGTTGCCGAAAGTTTCCTCCTAAAAATATTGCTGCTAAACCATGACCCATTTCGTGAAACCAAGTAGCTAAGATAGAAAATGGGTATAAAATATAATCTCCATAGGGTACTTGCCACAGTACAACCGTAGCTACAGCAGCTCCAATCAACCACCATATTCCTATACGATCAACTTGGGAATTTAACTTAGTTTCTAACGATTTCAAGTCCATATTATTAAGGTCAAAGGTTAAAGGTTAAAGGTCAAAGGTTAAAGCTTAAATATTCTAACTTCTATATAGTATCTAATCCGTAATGTCCCATGCCCAATCCCCAATCCCCAATCCCCAATGCCCAACTATTAACTTCTCAAAACGGATTGTAAATTACGGAAAAATATAAACCATTTTCTTGTAAGGTGTCTTTGTCTCCTTCAACTGTAATTAAGGGAATCCCCCAGTCAAAGCGAGCGGTGAGTCGTTCTTGTAGTTGCAGACGCAATCCCAATCCTAAAGATAATAAAGTCTGGGTTTGGCTTTCGCTATTAGATTCATCTCTTCCTCCCCGATTCCAAGCGGTACCAAAGTCTACAAATGGTGCAACTTGTAAAAGGTTATTTTCTCCAGCAAAACGAGCGATGGGAAGTCTAACTTCGGCTGATGCGAAAACGGCGTTATCTGTAAGTAAAGCATCTTGACGGTATCCTCTGACACTTTCTTGTCCGCCTATACCAATTTGCTCTAAAGGAACTAAAGGTCTATCTGCGAACTGTACGTCGCCCCGTAATAATAACAGTGTATCGGGTGCTAAAAGACGCACCCACTGTGCTTGTCCCCTCCAAGCGTAAAAGCGACTATCGGGAGAGCTATCGTTAGTTGTGGAATCAAGAGCATCTAGTCCAACGCTGAACTGAGAACGTAAGGCGAAAACTTGACTGCTGCTACGATTTGTCCATTCTTGGAAGAAACGCACGGCGCTAATGCGGGTTCTTCCGTCTTCGTCTGCACCTGGTGAATTAGGAAAGGGAATTTCACCATTAAACAAGCTTGCTTTACTTTGTCGACGACTGGCTGTTATACCTAAAGTAAATTCTTGATTCGGTGTTTGTACTATGGGTTGACGTAGCGATAGTTCGTAGTAACGAGACTTTGATTGAATGTCAAGCACGTTGAACGGACTTTCAATTACGTCGCTATCGGAAGTACCGTAGCTGAATGATAAAGTCCCGTTGCGGGGATTTACTGGCAAAGTGTAGTTGAAATCAAATGCGTTGCTACCGTCGGTATTGCTATAACCACCGCTGATAGCGTCACCCCATCCGAATAAGTTGGCTTCACTTACTTGAATTTGACGGCGGAAACTTCCTACTGCTGGCGATCGCCCGTTATCCAAACTCAGTTGGGTGTTAAAAGTTTTAGTTTCTTTAATATCTAGTTCTAATAGACTTTCTCCGGGGCGAGTACCGGCTGAAAGTTCGGCAGAAAGCTGATCTATTAAAGGGTTTAGCTGCAATAACTGTAATGATTCAAGTAGCTTTTCGCGATTCAGAGGTTTTCTTGCACTCCTAGCAATCCGAGAACGAATATATCCAGAATTTAACCTGCGGTTTCCGCTGACTTTTATGTCTTCTAACTCACCTTCAATTATCTCTATCACAACCGTACCATCTTGATATTTTTGAGTTGGGATAAAAGCTCCGCTAGTGATATATCCTTTATCAAGGTACAGTTGTGTCAGTTGCGATCGCAGTTGTAAAATTTCGGCGAATGTTATCAGACGATTAGTATAAGGTTTGGTAATTTCATCAAAATCTTCTTGACTAAAAACTGTACTACCTTTAATTACAAAATTATCAATAGTAATCTGTTGAGGAAGTTCCCCCGATGGGTTAATTTCGGGTGTGGTAGGTGTACCGTTTGGTTCTAATAAATCTTCTGGTGGTGGTAATTTTGGTATATTGGGTTCCGGAAGCTGCCGCTCTGATGGAGGTTTGGTGGTATCTTGAGGGGAATCTCGATCGCGCTGTGGTGCTTGGGAAATACTTGCAGGATATCTCCACAAAATATCTGCGTCTACAGGTTGCTTTGGAGTTAAATTGTCAGCTAAGTTTGAATTTGAGTTTGAATTTGAATTTAAATTTGAGCTTAAGTAACGGTTATTTGAAATTGGCAAAACCGAATTTACACGCTTCGATTTATTTTTATGAATAGCGTTGTTTAACCTTGTGGCTTTTGAAGTTAAAAAATTAGATTCTTTATTATATTGTGAAAAATTTGCTGTATTATTTAGCTCTTGAGCATAGGTGGGTTTTACTAAAGCAAAACTGGATATAACAGCAAAACTTAACCACTGAGTGTATTTATAACTATTTGGGAATAAAAAATATTTAACAGACATAATAACAGGTAATGAAGACCCAGAAAATATAAAATTAACTTCAGTTACCTGAGTAATAAAGGTAACATTACTCTTGTAACTGATGATTTGATGATTTGCCTCGTTGATTTTACCAATATTGGGTTCAATATATACAAAAATTTTAAGTTATTATCCGATTCCATCTGCCTACAATTACGTCAATCAATTAAAGTTACTTTAGCACCATCTGTAGGTAAAACCTCCAAGGCGATCGCTAATCTTGTGTCTTATCCGTACTAAAGTTTTGAGATAAGCGCTTTGAATTGACAATATTTAGCTGAGGATAGTTTTATATCATAGTATAAGAGGGTTTGTATCCCTGTCTCAATATTCGCTTTTCTTCCAGATTTATATGGAATACAGATATCCAGACAGAGCTATTAGAGGGTTAAAATATAGAACGGGAATTTGCCATCAAAAATTTGCAGACATTCAATAGCAGCAGCATTCAATAGCTATTGTGCGAATGGCAGCTTCTATAAAATTTATAAAAGTTGCAATTGTGACAAGCTCTTTATTATTTATCTTGTAAAGTTTTAAATATGAATTTAGCTATTAAAAGCAATTAATAACTGAGGAAGTATGTATATAACTTATTCGATTTGGAGTAATTAAAATGGCGAAAAATTAATCGTTATTCAGTTTTAAGTATGCTAAAAATTATACAAAAATTATTATAACGCTTATCATCTAAGGATTAATACATTTCTAGGAACCAATATTCTTTATTCATAACTTCTTTTTCTTCCGTTCCCTTTTTTTAGATGTTTGATTAGCATAGCAAGAACGAATCAACCAAATCTAATTTAGTTAGATATCTTTTTGTATTTCTACTATTTTCTCAGAAAAAATTCAGCCTTGCCCTTTATCGCCGCTAACTTGGATCGCGACTACTTAAGTTATGAGGTTCTCAATTTATACGAAATAAATCGACAAAGAATGATGGAAGGTATGTAGTTTACCGGCAATTTTAGCCAGTTAATCAAGAAAATCAAATTTTTTCTTATCACCGACACCTTTATTTCTACGATTAGATAAGTTTTCACAACTACCTATGACTGTTGTATTTTGCAATCGATCCTGAGACTTAATAGCTTTTTTGTTACATCAGTATTTTATCTTACATTTGGCGATCGCAAAAAGACTGTAACTCCTAGAATCTTTGTCAACAGAGTTTTTCAAAGAATATACTGCTCTCTCAATCAACAAATGAGATTGATTGTTTATTAGAGATACTACTATTACCTAAATGTCATAATTAATTATTCCGCACTTAGATGATTAGTCATTTATTCGTAAATTACAACACATATAAATTTTAAAAGAGAATAATCAAAAAAATCGATATAAATAAGTGTTTATACCTTTTATTCGCTTACAAAATATCCATGTTAAATCAATGGATTAGAGACTGTTATATGAGTATTTTCTCATGAGTATTTATCCTTATTTTTTATATTCAGAGGTATTTTATATAACTTGAAAGCTGAATTTTTATGGTTAAAAATAAAAGTGTCAGATTGAAATCAGCGTGCGTTTGCCGAACTCATTTACAAAAGACAAATTACTCATGAATGATTTCGACATACCGCTTAATAATGAATCACCATTAACTGCAAGTCCCCAAGAATTAGTGCCTAGTTCTGCATTAGATGGAAAAGACTTGGTTTCTCAGGGTTCATTATCATCTTCTAATTCTTCCATGCTACCGACTTTAGAAGAGGATATTCTACGCTACGAAATGGAAGACTTGAAACTAAGCAACTACCAAATTGAGTCAAATGATGCTTCTTCAGGTGGTAAACATATCTCTCTTTTAGGTAGCGATGGCAATACTGGAACAGCTACAGGTGTTTTTAATGGCGAAGCTGGTACTTATGAGGTAAATGTAGGTTTTTACGATGAAAATGATGGAGTTTCTGCTGCCGATATTACCGTTGCGGGTGATACTCAAAGCTTCTCATTCGATGAAGATTTGCCTGGAAATGCTGCTGTTGCCAAAGCTTTAACATCTCGTACTACTATGGAGGAAATTGAATTACAACCGGGGGATGCTTTCGAGATTAAAGGTAAAGCTAATTCTGGTGAATTTGCTCGTTTTGACTATGTTGATTTCGTTCCAACAGACTCTCCTACAGATACTGATGGTGAGATGAAATCTCCTACTCCTATTAGTGGTGTTGAACCCGATACTGATGGTGAGATGAAATCTCCTACTCCTATTAGTGATACCCATACTGATGGTGAGGTAAAATCTCCTACTCCTATTGGTGATACCGATGCTGATGGTGAGGTGAAATCTCCTACTTCAACTATTGGTGATACCGATACTGATGGTGAGGTGAAATCTCCTACTTCAACTATTGGTGATACCGATACTGATGGTGAGGTGAAATCTCCTACTCCTATTAGTGGTGTTGAACCCGATACTGATGGTGAGGTGAAATCTCCTACTCCTATTAGTGGTGTTGAACCCGATACAGGTGGAGAGGTAAAATCTCCTACTTCAACTATTGGTGATACCGATGCTGATACATTCTATGTTTCACAAAAGGGTAGCGATGATAATCCAGGTACAAAAGAACAGCCTTGGAAAACTATCGATTATGCTGTTGGTAAAGACTCTGTGGTAGAAGCCGGAGATACTATATTAGTACAACCCGGTACATATAAAGAGTTGATTACCCTCGAAAAATCGGGTAATGAAAAACTCGGTCATATTACCTTAAAAGCTGATGGTGACGTAACTCTGCGCGACCCTGACCCGAAAGAAGGAGGTTTTAGAGAGGGTGTTATTCAGTCTGCTAATCAGGGCCACTGGATTATCGATGGCTTCCGAATTGAGAATACATCCTGGGCTGGTATATCGCTACGAGATGCGAATAATATGATTGTGCAGAACAATCATACTTTTGAAACAGGTGCTTCCGGTATCATAGTTTTACCTGAAAGCTACTACAAAGGTGGGGAAGCTGAAGTTACCAGTAAAAATATCAAAGTGCTGGATAACAAGATTGAACGAGCCAATTGGAGATGGACTGGTAGAGGAGACGAGAACGGAACCCAAGAAGCACTAAGTATTTGGGGTGTAGATGGTTTTGAGGTTGCAAACAACATTGTCAAAGAAGCAACCCGCGAGGGTATCGATATTAAAACAGGTTCTCGAAATGGCTCCGTCCATAACAATACTGTGACGGGTGCTGCAAAAATCTCCGGTACAGCTAAAGGCTATAACGGAGGTCCTGCTATTTACGTAGACGGCAATCGTGCCGATACTTTCAACGTCGATATTTACAACAATGTTGTCTACAAAAACGCCTCAGAAGGAATTGCAATTAATGATGAAGAACCCGGAGCGGGTGATGTTAAAGATATTCGTGTCTTCAACAACCTGGTTTATGACAATGGCACAAAAGGTGTAAACAGCGGTGCGGGAATAATGGTAGGTAGTAATGTCGAAGATGTTGAAATTACTAACAACACTTTGTCTGGGAATGTTCAATCATTTACCATCGATGGTAGTGATTTCTTTGAAGGAAATATTATTGACAATGTGGTATTACGCAACAATATTTTTGCTAATCCCAGCTACCGCAATGGTTTCATCGAAGATGCAAAAGATGTAATCTTGGACAATAACTTATTTACCGATAGCGTTGACAAGATGTTTGAAGAAGGTAGTGGAGTCGAAAATATAAAAGAGACAAACAACCTTCAGGTTAAATCAGTTGGTTTTTCAGATTCAAAAGCTAACGATTATCATCTAAATTCTGATTCCCCAGCAGTTGATACTGGTACTAACACAATTCCTAGTTATTTATCTACCGATAAGGATGGAAAACAGCGAAAGATCGGTAAGGCTGTTGACATAGGAACTTTTGAGTACGGTACCTCTAGCGGTTCTCAATCAACCCCTATTAACACTGGTACTAGCAAAAAATCAGATGACAAGATGAAAAACACTGTAGACAAGGATTCTTCAGATGAAGAAGAGATTGTTCTAAGAAACAGATTCTTCTAATTTCTTCCAAAGCGATAAATTTAGTTATCAAAACTTATGTAAGCCCCTCGAAAAGGGGGGTTTCAATTCTTTTACCAGTTCAACGTGAATTCGACAGATTTTAAGACCAAATCTTATTTTTTTCTCAAAATTTTCATCAAATATAAAGTTAGAGCTAAAAACCAAAATACAGTAATTATTAAAATTACTATAAAAGAAATAAATTTATCTTCTGGATATAAACTAGGGCGACGATGCTTAAATCTTATCCAATTGATTAAAAATGAAATGGAGAATAAAGAATATATAATACTTAAATTACTAAATAAATTCTGACTTTGGATATTCATAAAAGTATATATCTAAATATCTAAATTCTAAATATTCAATGTAATAACTATTCTCTTTTTTGTATATCTTCTAATCTTGCTAATAAAAGGTCACTTATAATTACACCCACTAGCTTAGAATCATTATTAAATACTGGAACAGAATAAGTTGTTAACAGAATATCCTCGCCAGCTTTTCCAATATCAAAGTAAGGAACGCTCCAAACAGCTTTTCTTTGCTTTACTGGAACGTCATACCAAACTGCATTAGCGTATATAAATTCCTTGGCAATATCTTTACTTTGAAATCCACTTTGATTTCTGAATACGAAAGGACAAGAACAAAGTATTTCTGGTGAGAAAGCAAAGGCACTGCCGAGTATTTCTGGCTTTTTTCGTAAGTGATTTGTTAAACAAGCAAAAATATCATTTATATCTACAGGAAGATGCTGGAAAGAAGGAACTAGTTCAACAGTTGCTTGTTGAATAAGTTTCCTTGTTTTATCCCTATGATTGACTACTTTTTTACTTTTTAAAATAGCAAGATAGCTTTGTAAATAAGAAATATCAAAGTTAACATTTTTAAATATATTATTCATTTTTTCTTAATGCTATTTCTGAATTGCCAATGAAGTAATGATGCACCGCGAGTAATTATTAGTTGGGTGCTTTACTTTTATTTTAAACAACTGCATCTCTACAAAGTTGAGATACAGGCTTATTGCTGAAATCTAGCTTAATCAAGGAACAGAAGGGAGGATAAGGAGAATCAACCCCTAAATCATTAATATCACACAAAAGATTTATACAATAAAAATATAAATTTAAAAACGATGTATTTTTGCGAATTTTTGGTAAATTTTTAGATTTGGAATAAAAAATTTGCCGAGGAAGAAAAGTAATATATAATGTGTCACAACCGATATTTGATTATGATTTATTTATCAAAACTATATAAATAATTTAACTTAGTACTTGGAAGGGAATGGGGAGTAGGGAGTAGGGAATATATAATATTGGTAATCTTCTATAGCTCGATGAGAATAAGATTAAATATTATTACTGTTTGCCATTCCCCCAAACTGATTTGATAATATATAGTCTTTTTTATAGCAAACGCAACTGTGTATTTTCACTATTTAGAGAAGCTTTTACATCTTCCGAATCCTTGCTATTAAGGGAGTCTAATAAGTCATCTTCATCATCTCCTAATAAAGTATGTGCTGCTTCTAACATAAATACGGCTATATCCTGAAGGTCTTCACGGTTGTTTAAATAAGTTTTTAATGCTTCCATCGGATCGATACTGCTACTAGCGCTTAATTCCGGAAGGCGGGGACGAGCTAACTGACTTACCAATTCCGGATGAATAGTATAGGTATGCGCCGGACTTAATATTTCCTGTAACGAAGAGTTATCAATTAAATCTAGCTGTTCCGAACGAAGCTTGTAAACCAACCTGACAACTGCATCTTCAATATTGTTTTTGGCTATAGATTTGGCGATTTTATCTAATGGATCTTCGGTTTTTGACACGTCTACTTCAATGGTACGAAAAGGGCGAGCTGGTAAAGGACAAAATTCCCATTTAGCGCTACCCGATTCTACTTCCACCATGACATAACCTTTGTCTTCTTTTTCTTCGCTAAAATCAACCCGTTCGATGCTTCCAGGATATATTACCGGGGGTTTGTTTGACTTATTCAAATTTTGGTGACGATGCACATGTCCTAAAGCTACATAATCAAAGCAAGGACGTGTTATTAAAGATAGAGGAAGAGTGAAACCTTTACCCACCGCTAAAAAACGTTCCGCTCCCAAGTTTGCATTATCAGCCATTAAATGAGCTAAAAGTACAATCGGTATATCGGGATCGAGACGACGGATTTCTCCTTCCAATACAACTTGCAAACGTTCGGTTAATAATTGATTGATTTCTCCTAACGATAAACCTTGAGTTTCTTGACGAGTCATCAAAGCAGAACGAGTTAACCAAGGTAAAGTAATCACCTGTACTTCACCGCTACGAGTTTGAATATTATGCGTATCTAAAGTATCACCTACAACAACTCCGGGAACCCCCAAAGTACGGTAAATACATAAACTTGCTCCACCTTGCCCTTGAGAATGTTGATCGTGATTCCCCACAAGTAATACAGTAGGGATTTGGGCATCTACCAAACGGCGAAACTGACCGGCAAATGCTTGCTGTACGTAGGGTGGTGGAGTTGCATCGGGGAAAGCATCGCCACCAAATAATACCAAATCTACTTGTTCATCAATAGCGCGATCGATACATAAAGATAAAGTACCGACAAAATCTTCCAATCGGGTATTTAAACCAGTTTCTGGGTTAATACGTCCGTGGGTAAAGCCGCTTCCCATGTGGATATCGGAAAGATGGAGGATTTTAATCATAAGAAGATGGTTAGTTGTTAGTTGTTAGTGGTTAGTGGTTAGTTGTTAGTGGTTAGTTGTTAGTGGTTAGTGGTTAGTTGTTAGTGGTTAGTGGTTAGTGGTTAGTTGTTAGTGGTTAGTCGTTAGTGGTTAGTGGTTAGTGGTTAGTGGTTAGTTGTTTTATTAAACGAAAATATTCTTGTAATTTGAGTCTTGAGCGATCTCGAGTAAATGATTGCAAACTCTATTAGCTTATAACTTATTACTTGTAGTTTAAACGTACATCTTGCAGCATTCTCACTAACACCGGAAAATTAAATTTCACGGCTCTTAACTAAACATAATTTTTAGTCTACTTGAGTAGACTTTGTTTATTAGCCGCTTAATTTATTCCAAGGCGAGTTAGCGATCGCCGTTAAGAATGATATTCCTAGTATAAAACCAAAATTATCTATACAAATCAAATTATCTATACAAATCAAAATACAGAAAGACGTTGCAATGCAACGTCTCTACACAATTGATATTTATCGCTTCTAACCTTTAACCGTATTACTTCTAAATGTGAATTCCACACTCGGTTTTGCCGCTACCACGCCATCTTCCATCGCGTTCGCTTTCACCTTCTCCAACTCTAGTGGTGATAGGTTCATCGCCAATGCTGGGATAACCTTGGTCGTGTAAAGGATTGTAAATAACTTTATGTTCGCCAACGAAATCCCAAGTTTCTTTGCGAGTCCAGGTAGCTAAAGGATTGATTTTAAGACGACCTTTTTTATCTAATTCAAAAATCGGCATACTTGCACGAGTTGGTGCTTGATCGCGTCTGCGTCCAGTTATCCAAGCGACGGTATCAAGTTCGTCTAAGCCTCTTTGTAAAGGTTCGATTTTAGTAACATCGTGGAATTTTGCAATGTCTTTATCCCAAAGCGCTTCACCGTATTTAGCAGTAAAAGCTTCGCGGCTATCAACTTCCTCATTTTTGTAAACTTTCAAATTAACGTTATAAAGCTGCTTAACTTTTTCGACTAATTCCAAAGTTTGGGGGAAATGGAATAGCGTATCGAGAAAAATAACGGGTGAGTGCTGCTTGAGTTCGCGATAAAGAATGTCAGTGATCACAATATCATCGACATTAAAAGCGCTAGTTTGCACTAATCCAGTAGGAACATTCTCGGCACTCCATGCCAAAATTTCTCTGGGATGAGCAGTTTCATATTTTTGGTTCAACTCTTCCAAGTTGAAATCACACTTATTAGTAGATGCGGTCGAAATAGTCATAAAAATTAATCGCTCAAATGCTTGCATTGTAAGGATAAGATAATTCTACCGCACAAAGGCACATATTCCGGTCGGGATTGTGCAGTTAACAGTGAACAGTGAACAGTGAACAGTTACCAATTACCTATCACCGTATTAATTTTGCAGAGTCAATCGTTGTTCGTAGTAAGAGTTTTAACTCTTCCGATCGCTAACTGATAACCGATTGCTGATAACTGATAACTGCTCACTGTTCACTGCTCACTGATTAATCACTGTAGTAATTACTAAGTAAGTTTGCGTAATTTTAAGTTTTGAGATGATTTTGTAGAGAATTATACGGAAATTGGTAATCTATAAAAAGATTTAAAAACAAAAGGTTGTTAAAAATGAAGGAATCAAAAACTGTTAATCCACTCAAAGAATCGTTACTAATGGGCCTTTTTGTGATGATTACTGGTGCAAGTGTAATCACTATCATGAATATGTTTTAAGACAGAAAATAATTTTTCATTTAATATAAGTTTACAAAACCCCACTCTTTGCTGAGAGGGGTTTTTAGATTTTAGATTTTAGATTTTAGTTAAAGCTGCGTTTATAGATTCTCTGTTCCCAATCCCCAATGCCCAATCCCCAATGCCCAATTCCCTATCTTCTATGATAAATAGGAAT
>JBARZF010000802.1:0-2924 GCA_049649675.1 Rivularia sp. (in: cyanobacteria)
GATGCTCCCACTACAGAAATTAATTGGAATCCCTATAGTCTATTTTTACTCGTTAACTAGCTGTTTCCATTCTTTTAAAAATAATCCCGACCAAATTGTGAAAACAAGTATCAAACTTCCTGTAATAAAATCTAACCAAATAAAAGTATGCATTTTAAAATAAAACGTTTCAGTTGTCTGAAAAAGGTAATGTACCGGACTTAACATACCAGTTAATGAATAAATACTCAGACATATATAAGCCAGCCATAAAACATTATTCAGATAAAAAATATAACCAACGATTCCAATCCCAGTTAGTATAAACCAAGATTGATAAACGCTTTGGGGAGTCATCCATTCAGGACTTGGATAGCTGAGAAAGTTGATGAAATTATCTGTATAGTGAAAAGCTGTAATTACTACACTAAGAATTAACAGTGTTAAGAGCAATCTTTGATGGTTTTTGTTTGTATTCATGGTTTTTGTGTAATTACGAACAAAATTAGAATACAAAGCTTTATTTTAAAAATATTGGTAATTACAATCAGAAATTGTCAATTATTATAAAATTTACAAACTATCCCGATATTTCTTAGGAGTTATTCCCACACGTTTATGAAATGTATTGGTGAAGCGGCTTTGATCGTAGAATCCTAATTGCTGAGATATTTCTGCTAGAGTTAATTTATGGTTTATCAATAATTCCTTTGCTTTATCAATTCGGCAATTAAGCACATATTGATACGGTGTGACTCCGGTGGATTGCCTAAATAAACGAACAAAGTAATTTGGACTCATTTGTACTATTTCAGCAAGTTCAATCAAGCTTAAGCTACGATCTAAATTTTCTTCAATGTATTCAACGATAAGCTTTAATTGAGACTGAGATATTCCACCTGCAAAATCTTTAACTATCGGTTTTTGTACCGTATAATGTCGCAAGATATGAACGGCTAACATCGTTGCTGCAGATTCAGCGTAAAGAAGACTATTATTATTCGACTCAATTTCTCTTTTTAATGCTAATCCGAGACTGTAAATTACCGGATCTTCAATGGCAAACTGAGGCAAGATTTCAATTTTATTGCTATCAATAGATTTATCAACATAATTTACTAAAAGTTTGGGTTCCAGAGAAATATTAATAAACTCTATTTCTTTATCCCAATTCATTCTCTGAATCATATATGCAGGATAAATTGCAATTTTACCTTTCTGATAAGTTCCCTTAACCACACGTCCTTCAATAAATCGTTCTCCTTTAATCAGGTATTTATCAACATGAACCGCAATGATATGTTGTAAAAAACTTATTTCAGGAGTTTCATTAGCAGGTAAACAATAATATCCAACACCAATATTATCCCATCCTTTGCCAGCACTAGAAATTATCGGGGAAAGGGTAATTGGTGATTTAATATCTTGGGAATTGAAATTTATATCCATCTTCTTGTCCCCTTGTCTCCCCATCCCCCAATCCCCCATCCTCTTATCTATCCTTTCCTACGACTGAGCCAATTATCAACAGAAATCAAATTAAAACTACAGCCAGCTAGCAAAATAAACAAGACAATATTATAAATTAATTGTGAACCTGCCGTATCCCATTTCTGTAGCAAACAAACCCCAAACATTAAAGTCATCATTAACAGAAAATTAGCGATTAATGCTTTGCGGGTTTGTAGCCCTAAAATTAATAGCAAACCTACAGCAAATTCTACAATGGGAATTAGATAAGCGGGGCCTGCAATTAATAATGGAGGAATAGCAATTTCTTTGTAAAGTCCTACTTGAGATTCGACAAAACCAGCTATATTAGGAAGCCTAACTAAGCCATGCACAAACATATTGATACCGAAAACTATTCGTAAAAAAGTGTAGGCTAAAACGATATCATAATTACGCAATTGAACTTTAGGATTATACATTTGTTCTGTTAGACTCCGTAACGTAGGTGTCATCATACTCGTTAGTTGATGATGCTGCATCCAAGCTAACTGGACCAGTACCGTAGTAATATATGAACAACATCGCACCTACTAAACCAAAGTTTTTCAGAAAACCATTCAACGCATTATCATTGACACTACCATCAACAATAGGATTATGAAAAACGAATGTTGTTGGAACTAAAAATATAATTAATAAAATTGCTCCCAGACGTGCTTTAAAACCGAATAAGATGCAAAGTCCACCGACTAAAGTACAGAAAATATTACCAATAAGTAACAATTGCGGTACCGGTAAACCTTTACTAGTCATCATTTCTACAATTCCTTGAAAACCAAGAGTATTAGCAACCGCAGCTTTAAGAAAAACTGCTGCCAGAAAAGCTCTACCAATTAACGGAATATATTTTTTGAAGCCCATAATGAATTTTAGATTTTAGATTTTAGATTTTAGATTTTGGATTTAATTTAGTTAGGAATTAGAAGTTAGGAATAATTGTTCACTGTTAACTGCTCACTGCTCACTGTTCACTGTTAACTGTTGACTGTTCACTGCTCACTGTTAACTGTAAACTGTTCCCTGTTCCCTGTAGAAATAATAATCCTAGATGCACCTTCACTGAAGAAATAGTATTTTAGCCAGTTGAAAAGTACTCCTAAACGATTGCGAATTCCGGGGAGGTATAGCAAATGAACTTCTAACCACAGAAACCAAGCAATAAATCCTTTGATTGCAAATTTACCAATTTTTCCGACTCCTCCGTGTTTGCCGATTATCGCTAAACGCCCTTTGTTGAAATAATCGAAGGGTTCAGGCGATCGCCCTTTGATTTGTCGGAGGATGTTTTCTGCTGCTGTTTTTCCTTGTTGTATTGCTTCTTGTGCTACTCCATTGAATTTTTCTTTAGTATCGACATAGGAAACGTCTCCTACACCATATACATTTTTATGTCCGCAAAGTTGTAAGGTTTGCTCGACTATAACTTTGTTTTT
>JBARZF010000803.1:0-2873 GCA_049649675.1 Rivularia sp. (in: cyanobacteria)
CAACAACTATCAACTAACAACTAACAACTATCAACTATCAACTATCAACTATCAACTAACAACTATCAACTCACACCCAAATGAAACGTCGTAAATTCATCCAGCAAGCCGGTATTTTCTCTGCTTCGAGTTTAGTTGCAGTGGGAACTAATGCTTGGTTTAGTAGAAGTATTTCAGCTGCTCCTAACTCGAAACGTTTGATAGTTATCTTTCTGCGGGGTGCGGTTGATGGACTTAGCGTAGTGGTTCCCTATACCGAAAACGCTTATTATCAAGCTAGAAAAAGAACTGCTATTCCTCAACCAGATAAAGCTGGTGGTGTATTAGATTTAGATGGCAAATTTGGACTGCATCCCAGTCTTGCTGCTTTGATGCCTTTGTGGAAGCAGAAAAATCTGGCATTCATTCACGCTTGCGGTTCCCCAGAATTTACTCGTTCCCATTTCGATGCTCAAGAATATATGGAGAATGGTACCCCTGGAATTAAAAGTACTAAAGATGGTTGGATGAATCGACTTTTGGCTTTAATGTCTGTAGAAAACAATCCCATCCAAGCTGTAAATGTAGGTTCTAATATCCCCAGAATTTTAGGTGGAAATGCCCCTGTTGCGACTATTCCCGCAGGGCGTAGGGTTGCTAAACGCTTACCTATAGATAATCCCCAATTAACAACTGCATTCGATAAATTATACAGCGGTAACGATGCTTTAAGTAAAACCTATCGCGACGCACGAGAATCCCGTGCAGCTTTAATGGAATCAGATGTGGAAATGAAATTAGCCAATAACGGCGCACCTTTACCCAAAGGTTTTTCTAGAGATGCCCAACGTTTAGCAAGATTAATGGTGCGCGATTCTAGAATTGAACTGGCATTTTTAGGTTTAGGTGGTTGGGATACCCACATAAATCAAGGAAATTCAAAAGGACAACTAGCCGGACATTTGCAAAGATTGGGAGATGGGTTAGCAACCTTACAGAAAGAATTAGGAGCAGTATATAAAGACACTAATATTATCCTCTTATCCGAATTTGGACGTACAGTCAAAGAAAACGGCAACGGCGGCACAGATCACGGACACGGCAACGTCATGTGGTTGTTAGGCGGTAACATTCGCGGCGGTAAAATTTACGGAGATTTTCCTGGCTTGTCGGGCGATCGCCTGCACCAAGGAAGAGATTTAGCTGTTACCACTGATTTTAGAGACGTTATTTCCACAGTTTTACAAAGTCACATCAACTTAGATAAAGCCAAAATCAGTAAAATATTTCCCAACTATACGCCTTCATCAACAGTACCGATTATTAGGAACGTGGTTGATAATTGATAATTGATAATTTTGAGTTTTAGGTTTTAAATTCATCACTGCTAACTGCGCGCCTGTTAACTGCCTATCCCCCCATCCAGCATTTCGCAATGGCAACAGATTCAGCTAATATAACTAAACAAACGTGAACCGTAACAGATTAGGGAAACTCCGGTGCAATTCCGGGGCTGTGCCGCAACTGTAAGGGGATTTTAGATTTTAGATTTTAGATTTTAGATTATTATCAATCCAAAATCCGCAATCCAAAATCCAAAATTGCCTGAGCCAGAACACCTATCTGCTATTCGCTCACTTTATTTCCTGCGTAGCACGGGAAGGGAGCCTTTAAAAAATAATGCAAATTATAGATAAATCAAATTCGACGAAATTACAATTTCCAAATCTGCAATTACCTGCTTTACCAATGAAGCGTCCTTTATTGATGATTGGACATGGTACAAGAAATGCAGCAGGAAAGCAGGCTTTGTTAGATTTTGCCACTGCTTACCAAGCTTTAGACAATTCTCGTCCGGTTTTACCTTGTTTTCTGGAATTAACTGGCCCCACAATTCAAGAAGGTGTGGACGAATGCATCAAAAACGGTTACACCGAACTTTCAGCTTTACCGATTTTATTATTTGCTGCAAGACACAACAAATTTGATATTACCAACGAATTAGATCGGGCTAGGGCTAGACATCCCGAACTAAAGTTTCACTACGGAAGACATTTCGGAATTACACCTACATTTATCGAATTATGGCGCAACCGTCTAGCCGAGTTCGACAAACCCGAACATAATCCCCAGCAAATTTCTCGTCAAGACACCGTACTTTTGTTTGTAGGTAGGGGTTCTAGCGACCCAGACGCAAACGGCGACGTGTATAAATTAGCTCGGATTATTTGGGAAGGTAGCGGTTATTCCACTGTTGAAACCTGCTTTATCGGCATTACCCATCCTCGATTAGAAGAAGGTTTCAAACGCGCTCGTTTATATAAACCGAAGCGAATCATTGTTTTACCATACTTCTTATTTATGGGGACTTTGATGAAAAAAATCTTTGATATTACAGCCCAGCAGCAAGAGCAACATCCAGATATTTCTATTACTGCTTTACCAGAGATCGGTTTACAGCCAGAATTATTAACCGTACTCAGAGAGCGAGAAATAGAAACTCAACTCGGGGAAGTGAAGATGAATTGCGAAATGTGTAAATTCCGCACTGCCGCCGTATCGGATAATCACGGACACGGACACGGACACGGACATGACCATCATCACAACCACGACCATTCACAGCCACCTGTAGATCCCTATGCAGATATTGATAATTATCATCAAAGGATTTGGCAGGTGCCTTAGAGGAAAGTTAGGAGTCAGGAGTTAGGAGTTAGGAGTTAGAAAACAGGTTGGATGACGATACGATAAATATAAATTAGAAAATATAGCGGTTTTCAGTTGGATGTAATACAGTTTTGACCTCTCTCCAAACCTCTCTCCTACAAGGAGAGAGGCTTCAAGCCTTGCTCCCCTTCCCTTGCAGGGAAGGGGTTGGGGGTTAGGTCTGT
>JBARZF010000804.1:0-7831 GCA_049649675.1 Rivularia sp. (in: cyanobacteria)
GTTATTTGAGTTCTTCTTAAGGCTTCGGCTTTACTTATCTCTGGTTTACTTAGTTGTTTGTAAAATTCAACCATAAATTTAGCTGTGGATTCGTCTTTTACTGCCCACAATGTAGCTAAAGTGCTGCCACATACGATTTCAGCAAATATCCTAAATTTTTTCAAGCTGTTGCACTTCATTTTGCACTTCATCTTTAAAAAGTATTTGATACTTCCGTGCTTTTAACAACCGTTTCATTGCGGGATTAAAAAGTATAAAAAAATTAAGGAAGTAAGAATTTTTAAAAAGGCTGAAACAGGGTTTTAACATCAACCGCGCAGGTAGCTTGCTCAGCATCGGTTAATCTAAATCCCCATTTATCAATACTTTCAGCGATTATCAGTAAGCTAATTTACTTTTTAACTTGCTTTTTAACTTACTTTTGACCTTAAAAGTAAGATTTTATTACTCTCTCATCACAAATATTTCTAAACTTACTTCGCTTATTCAATCATTCGATTATCCCGAATTAGTAAAAAGGTCTGAGGTTTTCTTCACCCACTTCTCTCTAAAGTTATTCCCATCTAATTAGATAAGCATCGCTACAAGCTTTGAACTAATTAGATATTCCTGTTGTCACCGGAAAAGATTAACAAGACAGATATCTAATTTGGGAATCATTCTCAAAGTATTTTTACCTCACTCATTAAAGATGTTGGTGAAAATTCCCATAGACCCTCACCAAATTATCCTACCAATCAATCAAAATTGATGGAAGCCAATAAAAAACCCACCCAAAGCATTTAAGCAATGGATGGGGAATTGGGAGTTAGGTATCGGGCATTAGGTATCGGGCATTAGGTATTGGTAGTTAGTCATTTTTGATTGTCGGAATGGCTTTTTGAATTGCTGGATTTTTAGGCAAGATTAGATAAAACATTAAGCCTAATCCGAACATAATTATGGCTACCGAAAGCAGCGTTTTAATATCAAAGTTAGAAGAAGAAGGTGGGTGACTACTATCTATTTCAGGGTCAAGCGAATAATCATAAAACTCTGGTGGAAGTTCTAACCAATTCTCCATAGCTTCTAAATATTCAGAATATTTTCTATCGAATTCAAATTCCCATCTGTCTCGTTCATGCCCGCTTAAACTTTGAAAATAAAATATATCTCGCTGATACCATCCAAGCTTTGACTTTAGTTCCCTAAACTTCCATCTAGCTGTTGAGCATTCATTAGTAAAACTAGTACTCGGATATTCTTGATACCCATGAGCTAATGTGTATTCTTCAATCACTCTTTCTGCTTCCGTAACCAGATTTAGATAGTAGTTGTCGTTCATTGTTTTAGTATTCTCCTAATAGTTAGCTATAATTTGTAGATTCTACTTTTACTGTTATTGCCTGTTTCAGAAGCGTTGCTGAAGCGTTCCGACTGCAACAGGCTTGCAACAGGCTTCAGAACGCTAGGAACTCTATCGCACAGTACTTGTAAGCTTTAGCAACGCTGGAACGTTCCGACTGCAACAGGCTCGCAACGGCTAATTATGAATGTTTTTTTACTGTTCCGATTCATCTTGCGAGTTTGAATTAATATCAAATAAAACATACCCTTCTGACTCATTACCATCTATTAGCTCGTCTACAAGTAGTGTGCTTAATATTATTCTAAGTTGCTTAGTAGATGGACTATCTAATTGCTTTCTCCCCCATTCTCTTGACTTCCTAATGCTTTCAAATTTAACTGGAGATGTTTGAGCATTTTTGATAATGTCAAAAGCTGTCTGTGCTTTAGGATGTAAAGGAAATTCTTCTTCATCTTGATGTTCTGGTAACTCGGCATCAGCTTTAAAACTATCCTCAAGCTGTTGAATAACTGTCTTAGCAGGTGCTTTAACTTCGCCGATAATCTCTCCAGTATCTCTATTAAATGAAGAATGATTAGTTAACTTTGGCATTGAATACCATTGAGCATTCTTACCGAAATAAACGGCTCTATCCACTTCACTTTCTTCTACTAATTCATTTACTACATCAGCATCGAATTTTTTAATAATTGCTGCACGCTTCCAGCTATCCAGAATAGAAAGGTTTTGAGCAGTTACTAAAACTATTGGAGTTAATTGACTCATCCCCGATAAATATCCACCATTGGCACTCACAAAAGGTGTCTGAGCTATAAACCATATGTTCTTACCACTGCTACCACCACAAGAAGTAATGCCGATTAATTTATCAGTGAGTGCTGTGGATTTAGCTGTTTTAAGTCTCGCTCCAATAATGGTTCCTTCATCAATAACCAGTAAAGCCCCATTATTAGCTACTGCAAAATCATCGAATCTTTCGATCGCAGCATCGAACCACGCAGCAACTGATGCGGGTTTAGCACTTTCACAATGCATTTTTTCTTCTACATCAACAATTCCAGCGAAATAGCCTGCTTCCTTTTGGTCATTTTTACCATTAATCAAAAAGATTTTTTTATCTGGATGCTTCTGCTTCACTGCCCTTAAAGCATTAGCTACCACCATCCCTTTACCAGAACCTCCCAAGCCAACAACAAATATATTGCTGATTCGGTTAGTCATTTCACCGATCAAGTCAATTTGGGAATCATCTGAAGGATTGTAAGTATTAACTTGAGTCTGAAACAAGGTGGGTGTATCAGAACTAATGTGCTGTTGAAGTGTTTCTCTAAATGCAGGAATTTGACGTGTATCAAGGCTTTTAACTTCTTGAGTCGGTTTTAATTTTTTTGGTTCATCCCTAGTGTTTAACCAGTTTTGAGCAAATTTACTAATCTTCCACCCTCTCTCATCAGCTAGAGATAATTGCTGATAAACTTCAGCATCCCCAAACTGTTTACTAAATGTCCTAAATTCCTCCTCATCTAGTAAGTGAGCAACGCATCCGAAGTCTCGAACCGCTCGTAAATCTTTACCAGAACTCTTGATCCGTTCGTAAGCTTGATAAAATAACCAACCGCCAGCAACAATTCCTAAAACTTCAAAACTTAGTGCTAATCCGGCACCACCTGCTAATATTCCGCCTAAAATTCTCCAAGATGCCCCTGTTTCTGCGGCTTTCTGCTCTGCCTTTAATTCCCAATCGTCAATAGGAACCATATCCGCATCTCGGTTAAAGTTTGTCATTTTGAATAACTCTTAAAATATGTACGGTCAAAAGAAAAAGCAGGAATCGAACCTGCTCAAAGCTCTCCAGAGTTTTCAGATTAAAATTAGTCGATATCTTGAATTATTTGCTTAACTACTCCTTGCAGCTTAATTAGGAATTCAACTGCGAACAGCACTACCAAACTGGTTAGAAGATTCACCCAATTAATCTTGTCCCATTGACTTGTTTGTAAGATGTAGAGGAAGTCTCCAAGATTCCCTTGAACTGGTGGATAGATGCTTAAAATTAAGAGAAAATCTAGAACATAAACACCGATCGCCATCAGTACTAAAAACCGCATAACCTCAGTACTTAAGCTGTTTCCAAGGAATTTAGCCGCTTTAGTCTCCCAAGAATCATTAGCATCCTTAGCGTACATTGCAGATTTACCAGACTTACCTATTTGATTGTTCAAAAATCTTCCGTGACCAAAAAGAATCAAGGGAAGTATTTCTAGAATCTGGAATATCGCCCATAATGCCGTACCCAAGCCAAAACTAAAGAAATTAGCAATGAACTTGATTATCCCTCCAATAAAAGGAGTGTTATACAGTACTTCAGCTAGATAAGGATAATCAAAGCTACTTAAGAATTTACCTGCGATAATTTCGTAAGGTTTGATATTTGCGAAAATGAAAGCACCAATTACTAACGAGATACAGAAGCCTAATATCTTAAGCGGTAGTGGTGCTTTACCTCCTTTCTTAGTGCTTCTACCTGAGTTCTGATAGCTGCTTGAATTATCTTGAGAAGTCTTACCTGCGTTTCCGAATGCCATTTGAATCTCCTTAAAATAGTGTGAATTGTTTAATTATTTGACTATTGGCTGTGAATATTGGGAACCTCGGAACCTTTTTAATCGCTTTTGAATAACGTTGCGATCGCCAGTAAATGCTGTGAAAGTTACTGCCCCTTTATCCCCGATTACTCCAGTGGTGCCATTTGCATCACAAATTACAGTTCCAGTTGGTAGTGGTTTATTACTAATCCTGTCAAAAATTACTGTTCCTGTTTGAATTCCAGAAAAATAGTGAGTACCATTTTGATATTGTTCACCCACTACTGGCAAGCAAGTCGCATATCGTTGATTTGCAATCTTTGCTTGTTCCTGCTCGGCTTGAAACTGCCTCGATAAATTGCGCCTTTGACCTTCTATTTTTTGCAGAGCGGCTTTATCATTCTCAATTCTTGCTTGATGCTTGATGAAACTTGGATAACTCGTAACTACTGCTAAAACCCCTGCAACTATGAAAAAACCTTGAACTGGGGATAGCCCTGTAGAATTCCAGATATCTTTGATAGAATCAAATCGAGATTGCATTTTGTAGTCTCCTTAAAATATGTACATTTTTAAGCGGTGTTGAATCACTGCTTTTTTATTGCGGGTAGTAGATGCAAACTGATTAATCGTTCAAAGTAAAGCTCATCTCATCCATTTGATCGATAACTGCTTCTGCCTCTCCCGAATGTTCGCAGAGCCAAGCGTTAACCAATTCATACTGCCTCGGATTCTCTTGATAAAGCTCGTACATTGCGATGAAATTTAGCGTATTTGAATCGCTGAAAGGAACCTCGAAAATCGCTTGATGATTACCATCAAAGCCATCTTGATACACCACTAATGGAGTCGCAAGCGTTCCCAATTGAGTTATCAAAGCCTTTCTTCTACTAATCTCGCTTTCCCAAAATTCTAAATAATCACTTTCAACGTTTTCAGATTTCAAGCTGCGCGTGTCGATTAGTGCAAATTTCATTGTTTTTAGTCCTAATTATTGGTTGATTTTTAGTAGATTTCAGAAGCGAGCGAGAAAGCAAGCTGAGAACCTAGAAGTTTTAGGGCATCCTGACTTAACACCCCTCGCTCGATATTTTCAGCAAGTTCATCTAATTCGTCTGGATGTTGTAATTTAGCTGCATTAACTCTTTCATATATGCCTTGATGCAATATCCAGAGCGCGTCATTGAAACGTAATTCTTCCAAATAATCACCCCAAGTCACTCCGCATTCAATTGCAAATTCTGTGTCGGAGTAATGAACAATTGGGTCAGGGGAAGTGGGTGAATCAGGACAATGTAGCTTAATCGTTGCTATCCCGTAAATAATCCCTAATGTTTCAAAATCTTCATCCAGAGTAAGTAATTTTAAAGCTTCTGCGGCTTCTATTGCACCATCAGATAATTGAGCTAATCCATCTCCTAAGTGAGTTACAACATCGCCAAGTAACCATAATTTTTCATTCCAATCAAACTGTTCGATAATCTCGTAGTTAAAGTAAGCCATTTTTAATTTCCAGTAAGGTTTAATTGATTAGTAGAGGCACCCCGATAATTCACTAAATTCTGCCGAGCAGCGATTCTAGACCTAATTCGTTTGATACACCCACTTCTATTAACTCTGCCTGGTCATCCGTTAACAGGCTGTTGATATCTATAATTTCAGGAATAGTCCCGAACTCTTTCTCAAAGAATGATTCGATATCTTGAAAAACTTTTAAAGCCCGTTCGGGGGAAATTCCTAAAACTTTTGCTAGTTGATCGAATGAATACATGGTTATCCCTTGGTAAATTAATCTCAGATTAGTAAGTATTACTTGCAATTGCCTTTCAGTCGTTTAACTAAGTCTTCACCGAAGTTTACTAGCAGAATTGAGAATAGTTGAGAACAGTTTTCAATCCCTGTTTGAGCCAATATTTCTTCAGCAGTATCAGAATGTTTTGGGTTTAGTACGATGCGTTTCTGTGTCATTTAGTCCTCAAAATCCATTAATTGCTGTTTCGCTGATTTAGGTTTTGGGTTAATTTGTCCTGAATTGTTTTTAATTGGTTCATTAATCCCACCTTGTTCATCAAGGGTCACTTTTTGACCTACTTTGTCACCAAAAAAACCATTAGTAGCTCTGATAAAGTCATCCTCATAGCGTCTCAAAAGTAAGCTAAATAACTCTGAATAGCTTTCAATGTCTGTTTGAGCTAGTATTCTATCTGCAGAAGCAAGCGCTTGATTACTTAAAGAAAATCGTGGTTTATTCATGCTGCTACCGCTGAAGTATCACCACCACTTAAATTCACCAAAGCGTTAATATTAGCTAATTGAGGAGCAGGGAAGATTAGTTGACCTTCTTTACCTTCTAGTTGATTTCGTAAAAGTTCCGTGCTGCCACCCATCCAAATAATCTGGTTAACTTCATCTAGGTAGCTATCGGCAGCACTTAAAACTGTTACTCGAATTGCTTTGAACCATTGCTTAACGCAGTCATCGAAAACTGGCGCAAAACTTCTATCTGGACGGTTCCCGATATATCTTTTACCTTCTGCGATTGCATCCATGATTGATGGAACTGACATACTTTTTTGAGCTTTTACGTAATCGGTATCTAAAATGCTTTTGGCAAGTGCGATACCACCACGATTATCAAAAGATTCTCTCCAAAGGATATCTAGTTCACCATCCTCAAAGGTTGCGATTACTGCGTTAACAGTTCCACCACCAATATCAATTAATAGTGTTCCAGCATTTTGAGGAACGATACCTGATAGATAAGCATGGAGCAGAGCGGTATCAGATTCTCGGTGAAATTCAACATCAGTAAAGCTTGCAATTCGGTTTTCATGATTTACTGTAAATTCGTGGTGCCCTAAAATTGCTGTTCTAATCCAAGTTTCAGAAGCATTATCTCGACTTGGGACAAGCATTGAAACGGAACCCTCAAAACCATCTGGAGTATTTGCAAGTAGCATTGGTAGGAATATTTCAGTGCTGCTCTTACCTGCTTCGGCTGCACTTAAACAGTTAGGTTGCTTTCCTGCTTGTCTACCAAGTTTAAAAAACTTCCCTTTTACTCCAACTAGAGGAGAATCATCAGCGTGTAAGCCATCTCGGACATCACCTTTGTGGGTGACATCAACAATTAGAGAACGCATTTTATTAATGCTTGCAGGCTGATTCCCAACAAGAGCAGTTAAAACGCTAAAGTTTCCAATATCTGCACAAATTATATTCATTCTAAAATCCTAAAAGTAACTAGTAGCAACCTTTTCAGGCTGTTTCTAATCATTTAAGATTAGTAAAAAATTTATCAAGCGCTGCGTTCTCTAAGTTCCTGCTTTGGGGGCATCATTGTCCTTGCCGCAGGTTATTCTATGCGTCATTTCACCGCTTAGAGCTTTAGGCTATCTTGAATTGTTGGAAATCTTTAGAACATTGATTGTGCTTAACTTACAGCGTATAAAGGGGGAGTAATTTCGGCTTATTGAAAATGCGTTTTACGTCCTTGTCTGTTCGTTTCGCGGCTCTCTCTGTCCGTTACAACTAATATAGCAGAAGTGCCTCAATAGTGCCAACACTTTTTACTCACTTTATATACCTTTCTCAAAGAATAATAGCTGCAAAGTGTCGAAAAAATGATGTAATTGCCTTATAGTAGGAATTACAAGTATTCTTAAAAATTATGCCTACTAATAAAAATAGAATTACCTTTCAAGCAAGCAATGAGTTAAAAGTATCATTGGAGTCATGTGCCAGTGATAGAGAAAAATCCGTCAGTGCTGTAATTGTTGAAGTGATGCGAGATTACTTGAAAGCTAACGGATATCTTGAAGCGCCAAAAAAGCAGAGAAGTACACCCACTCTTCTTTAATCCCTCCCAAACCTCCATCAAATATTGATGAACTCAAGG
>JBARZF010000805.1:0-1930 GCA_049649675.1 Rivularia sp. (in: cyanobacteria)
CGTAGATTTGCTCCTGACAAATCACAAGCGACGCATTCCCCAGTTTTTAGTAGCTTTTGTACGTGCTGTGGATTTTCAGCTGTTACCGAGCTAGCGAAAAACAGGGGAGCTACTATAGTTAAAGCGGTCAAAAGTTTCTTAATCATAAAATTTCCCCTTTTGCAGTCGAATATCTTCCGTTCATTTCCTCACGTGTCTATTATCTCACTAAATTTCTGAAGTATAAGGATTAACGCCAAACCTTCATAGTGAGAATCACTTTCATCTTAGTTAATAAGTAAGAAAACGATAGACTAAGCTACATATTAACAGGGTTTTCAATCATTTTTGAATCCGGAAAGTCTTGATTCCTTGATGTAAATTTTTATTAATTGTGACGAAATGATAGTATAATAAAATATTATTTAACTGCAAAATTTTTAGAACAAGCTTTTATACTTGTCGTTTAGTTGTCTTAATAAATACAGTTATTTTAAAGATGAAAATAAATGTTCCTAGCTGCTATAAGGCATGGAACTTTATTAGCTAAATCATAAAATTCATCAAATCGGAGCGGCGGGATTTGAACCCACGACCTCCACTACCCCAAAGTGGCGCGCTACCAAGCTGCGCTACGCCCCGTAAAACGGACTATATCTAACGGCAAAAAAATGGATTTTAAATTTTCCTTTGTGAAAATATTAAATCCAGGGGTTTTAACTTTAGTATATTAACACAAAATTGAAAAGAAACAACTATTTAATTCAAATAAAACAAATAAAAATTAGAAAACATCGATGGTGGCTGCGGCTTGGATTAAATCTGGAATGGCAGCACAATCCCATTTACCTTCCACACAACGCCCAGAATTAAGGATAAAACGTAAGCTATACGAGTGGGGATAGCCTTCTACTTCCATCCAGATTAAATTACTTTCAGCTTCGCAAGCGATTTTTTCTTCATCCATCAACTCCGAAGCCATCTGTTGCATAGTCTCCGCAAGCTGCGCCAATAACCGACAAAAATCATTCAATTCAACTTCCGTTAATTCCACAGCCCAATCATCCGTACCTACCAAGCCTTTGAATTCTGCTGCTGCTGCTGGGTTAATGCCAATACGCCAGCCGTTTCCTTTTTTTAGTACGCGCATGGGGGATGGGGGGAGTTAGGAGTTAGGAGTTAGGAGTTTTTTATTTTGGATTGAAGATGAAAAGAGATGGAGTTATTTATTGAAAACCTTTAACCTTTAACCTTTAACCTTTAACCTACTCCTGATTAAATATATTAACTAAAGTTTGTATTAAAGTGTTGCGTTGGGAGCGGTTGAGACGTTTTATTGCAGTGCGTTAAGCGAAGCTCACCGAAGGTATCGCCATTTATGGGATTTTCTCTCAAAGTGTCGGAACCTGGATATGAGGAATCATACATTATTTCGTTAGCACCGAGGTAATCGGCTAATGTTAATTTCCAATCTAAGCGGGTGTTGGGCGCTCGTCCTTTTATATAAATGTGATAGCGTATCAAACGACGAGCTAAGGTTTGATTTTCAGATACTTTGCGCGTCTTTTTACTAACGTATTTGTTTTCTAAGGGAAATTCCGGCAATTGCTGATAGACTTTTCGCCAAGCATCTGATGAAGCCATTCTTTGAGCAACAGCAGGTTGAATTCCGACTATATTTTTATCTAAGCTTACATAAGGCGAAGTTAAAATAACTGCGCTAGCTGCAATGATGCCTATAAATAAATTGTATTTAAATTTCATTAAATGGTTAAGAATAAACAGTGAGCAGTCAACAGTGAGCAGTAATGAACCTTACCCTACCATTAGACATCTCCGGAAATAAAAAAAACCTCTCTCCAAACCTCTCTCCTGCAAGGAGAGAGGCTTTAAAACCCCACTTCCCTTGCAGGGAAGGGGGGTAGGGGGGTTAGGTTTTATGTAATTTTAA
>JBARZF010000806.1:0-1588 GCA_049649675.1 Rivularia sp. (in: cyanobacteria)
ACTGCTCACTGATAACTGCTCACTCCTAACTGCTCACTGCTCACTGCTCACTGTTCACTGATAACTGTATCTCTTGATAGAGATGAATAATGTTCCAAGAGATTGATGAAGAATTTATTAGTAAATGTAGAAATAGATTAAGGGGCAATCATAAAAAATTTATGTCAAAGAATGTAAATACATTGTTTTTCCCCATTCAATGCCCTATGCCCTATGCCCTATGCGCCACAATCGATAACAAAAGCTTTTATCTAGCTACACATGAAAGTAACAATAAATTAACAAACAAGTGTTTTTTCTCAGAGGTTAAAGTAAATATGGTGAATGGGTGGGCTGATACCATAGCACTACAAATTTTAGGCTGAAGCTTGAAAATACAGAAACGTCGTTAAATTTATCAAAGTAAGGAGAAAAAAATGGAGACAGAATACAAGGAACCACAAAAGGTTGATACCGCTTTACAAAACGAGATGCCAGCGTTAGATGGTACCAATCCCCAAACTATAGCTAAGCTACCACCTGCTGACACATCTGATAACCAGTTGGAAATGGTTGGGGCAAAAATTTCTCAATTCTTGGCAGAGATTCCTGAAGACTTAAACAAGTTTTACAGCGCATATAAAACACCGCTTATTGGGCTTGCAGTGTTTTTAGCATCATTCGTCGCTTTGAGAGTTGTGTTAGCAATGCTCGCTGCGGTTAACGATATTCCTTTGGTATCTCCTGTTTTTGAGTTGATTGGAATTGGATATACTGGTTGGTTTGTATTCCGCTACCTACTTAAAGCACCAACTAGAAAAGAATTAGCCGCTGAAATTGAGTCTTTCAAAAAACAAATTACAGGTAAAAATAATACAGAGTCTTTGAACTAATTCCCTGTAAACCCTCTGTAGTACTTTCAACTAATTTCTAATAATGTAAACTCGGTTTCTTTAAGAAGTCGGGTTTTTTATTTTTAATAGTTGCTCTAATTTATTTCCGTAATGTCCGCTCTGCAAGCTCCCACTACAATTTTGGATAAATTATTTTTTGGAAGCCTTTAATATCAAATAGAGCGGTAAATTCATACTATAGTTACAATAATTTTTGCTTATATTTATATCTTGCGAGAGAGAAAAATTAATGGCTCTTTAGGTTAAGACACTTCTAACGATAGTATGTTCTTCGCCATCTATTAACCTAATCTAGTTTTATAAGTTAATTAAGAAACTATTTAATAAGGAGCAGTAGTAATGGCTGATAAAAATAAAGCTGTAGATTCATCCGATCGCGTTCAAGAGGAAAAATACGATCGGGGTATAATTCCTGCTGAAACTGCGGCTCGTAGAGAAAGAGAAAAAGGTAACTATAAAGATACTCCTGACAAAGAACAAGACTCAAGTTTAGATACTTCTGAAGGTTATACGGTAGATAAGGAAGGCTTGGTAAATAATTACGCAGTTGAGCCGGAAATGTACTACGAAGAACCTGGTGACGCTAAAGCACAAGCAGAAGAAGAAGCTGCACAACGTGCTGAGGAGCTTAAAGAAGTTAATGAAGAGAAAGATGGCGATTTAACAATGGAAGCTGACACTCGCGGAAAAGGTCC
>JBARZF010000807.1:0-3862 GCA_049649675.1 Rivularia sp. (in: cyanobacteria)
GCGTTGGTTTTGGTGAGAATTTTGGATGATATCGAACCTTTTGAAAGAGTTATTGAAGGTTTGGTGGGGAAGTTGTTGGGTTGATTTGTTGTGATGGTGTTTTGGACGCGATCGCTATAATAAAATCAGTATCATGTTCCGGAAAATCAACAATGTCAATTACGCTCGATCTGCCACCGAAAATGGAGGCGCTGTTGCGACAGCGTGCCGAAACTACCGGACAAGATATTTCCCAGATGGCACTCTTCGTTCTGGCTTTGGGGCTAAGTTTGGACGATCAAGATTTTTTCGAGGCTTTAAAGGGAATTCAACGTGGGCTTGATGATTTTGAGCAAGGAGAATTTTCGAGTTTAGAGGAGTTTATTGCCGAGCAAAATCAAAAGTATGGATTGTCTCTTGAAGCATGACTTACCGCGTTGATTTTTCTAGCATTGCGAAAGCTGAAGCAGACGCAGCATTTTTAAATTTTTCTGGGTTTACCACGGCCGAACGCGCCCAAATTTGGTACCAAGGGCTGATTAACGCGATAGTTTCTCTTCAAGAAATGCCTCGCCGGTGTGCGATACTCCTTGCGGAGTCGCTGCGCGAACGCTCGTGAAGATGCCTTTTTTAGCCAAGAAATTCGTCAACTTCTTTACGGGCAAGGAAAACAAACATATCGGATTCTATTTACTGTTCTTGATGACCAACCCGTTCCAATTGTGAGAATTCTTCATATTCGTCATGCGTCACAGCAGACAATCGGTGAACCGGAAGTAGAGGATTAAATAATAAATTCGAGTCGCCAAAAGGTCACAAAAACAAGGGTAAAGAGAAAAAGGGGAAAAGAATAAAGGGCTACTGGAAAGTCCTCCCAACGGCACACACCACACGAAAACCGACGAAGTAGTAGAGGATGTCACGCTCCGCCCAAGGGTAGTCGGAGCGGTACGCAGAACGGCAGTTTTCTGGATTGCTGCACCAGGAACCGCCCCGCAGAATGGCTACACCAGTTGGTAAAGAAGGATTATCATTCTCACTGTTAAGCCAAGCACTGCCATCTATCGGCGCACCTTCATAGCTCTGATACCAATCATCAAGACACCATTCATAAACATTCCCATGCATATCGTATAAACCAAAAGCATTGGGTGAAAATTGCCTTACTGGGGTAGTTTGTTGCCGATATTCTCCCTTGGGTTCATCAGCAAAGGTACTGCTGGCATCATAATTAGCTAATTCACCAGTAATTGTTTCGCCAAAATGAAACAGTGTAGTAGTACCAGCACGACAAGCATATTCCCATTCTGCTTCGCTGGGGAGACGGTATTCTTTTCCAGTATGGTTCGATAATCTGGCACAAAATTCAACTGCATCATACCAAGATACTTTTTCTACAGGATTGCTATCGTCTTTAAATGTCGATGGATTTGGGTTTAATTGTCTTTCAACTTGAGGTAAATTAGCAACTGCTTTCCATTGCTGTTGAGTAATGGGAGTTGTACCCATAAAGAAAGCTCGAACAGTGACTTGATGCTGAGGTTTTTCTGAGTCATATCCTTCTCCTTGTGGCGAACCCATCATGAATGTACCACCGGGGATATAAACCATTTCTAAGGGAATGTTGTTGGGGAGATTTTCGGTGAAGAATTGGGCGGTTTTGAGTTCTCGGTTGATGGTTTCACCGCGACGGTTGACGGTGACAGTTTCAAAGTCAAAGGAATTTAGCTCATCAGCTTCTTTTGCTAAAGATTGAACATCTTTAAATGCTCCTTTAGCAGAACAATCGGCGATCGCACTTCTAACTAAATCTTCTCCGATTTCATCTTGATTTCTTTGGGCTGCGGATAAAGCCAAATTCAATCTAATCAAAGGATCTTGATTTGCTTTAATCCAACGCCAATAAGGACTTAATGAAGCTGTCATCCTAGCACTGCGGCAGATGTTATCCAAACTCGTTTCGTGTTCATAACCCCATTCAAGAAACAAGATTAAATTTGAGTTTTCTTGTTGAAGTAACTGCTGTCCCTGATTATTATCTCCCTTTACAAAAACCTTGATAATTTCATCAAAGAAAGTACCATGATAAAAATCCAAAACTTGAGGAGCAAGATAATCAATTCCTCTTCCTTGCTGCAATTTACTTTCTGCGTAAGTTCGAGCAGGTTCTGGTAAAGTTACTCGATAATCGGAAGCAGTAGGAGATTTTTCTGCCATAGAAAACTTGAGCAATTCCATCAAAGCTTTTTGACCATTTCTACCCCAAATAGCCCTAGCTAAATCGCGACTTAATCCATTAGGAAAGAAAGCTAATAAAGGAAATATATCTTGAGCTTCTACCGATAATATCTCAAAAGAACGCTCTAAAGTTATCCGTAGACTTCTTTCTTTTCTTTGTTGAGGAGAATAACCGTCAAGAATTTCTAGAGGTTCAATATCCAAGTCTTCACGCAACATATTTAAAGTAGATTGAGTTTCTACCATATAAGATGCTGCGAGTTTAATAGGTAAGGGATAGCCATCAAGAAATTTTACTAAAAGATTAAAATCTTCTGCCAAATCATGATTATTTCCCCATTCTGTTTCTGGTGGAGCATACTTTTTAAATATCTGTCTCGTTTCTGACGCTCCCATGCTGCGAACTTCTTCTTGATGGCAATAAGGAATATCTCTTACTAAAGAATCGCGGGAAGTTAATAAAAGTCTTATATTAGGACATTGTTCTAAAAGCGAGTTTAGAAAATCAATTAATTCCGTAGGTTCTTTCTCAATCAATTTATCCAAATCATCGAGAATCAAAAACATTCGACGATTTCTTAATTCTCTTTCTAAAGCAAAACTTTTTAATTCAAGACTTTGTTGAACTTTGGTAATTAGCGTTCCTACAGAATCAGTATCGCGCAAAGGAATAAACCAAATTCCATCCTTATAGCGATCGCGCTCGTGCAACCACCTGCCAATGGCATAAGAAACGGCAGTTTTACCGATTCCTCCCATACCATGTAAGGAAATACAGCGTTTATCTGACTCTACTAATACTTTAATTACCTGATGTATTTCTTGTCTTCGTCCAACAAAGTTTGGATCGTCACGGGGAATGTTAGTATTTGACCACTGGGGATAAATAACTTGGGGAGAATCTGCTGGTTCTATAATTAGCGATTGATTATGGAGAGTTTGGGGTAATAATAGAAATTTGAAAGCTTGATCGAAATTAACTCCTTGCTCAAAAGTCTGAGAATTAAACAGTTTTTTTAAATTATCATCAAGTTTAACTGCATTACGACTTTGTAAAAAACCATCAGCAATTGAATCTTGATTAAATAATGCTTGATAAAGTCTTCGAGAAAAACATCGTGCAGCAGCATCTAAAATTTGATCGTCAGCGTTGACTGCAATTACATGAGACACTTTGGCTTTCACAAAAGCTTGAGCTAACTTTTCTGAGTGACAAGCATTCAACAAAGCTAATTGACAAGGTGGTTGTTTCAGATTTGATAAGTCAATAGCTAATTCATCTTCACTTAAACAACGAGTAATTCCCACTTCATCTTCCAATACCAAAGCTGTACTATCCCCATCTGTCATCCCATGACCAATAAAATGAATAATCAGAGGTTTGACACGACTAGACAATACATCTTGTAAAGTCTGTGATGTGGCTACCTTGACTACTATCTCCACCGCTATGGGATGAGATTGAGATATATTCTCTAAAACTAAAGCGATCGCCTCAATTTCTTTTTGGATTGATAAATTTTCTATTGGTGATAAGTCTTCATTAAGTAAAGGGGCTGAAAACAATATCAGAATTTGATTGCTGAAGGAATTATCTTGTTTAGTAACTTGTTCTACCCCTGGATTTATGGGAATATTTGTTATT
>JBARZF010000808.1:0-4233 GCA_049649675.1 Rivularia sp. (in: cyanobacteria)
TACAGACCTAACCCCCAACCCCTTCCCTGCAAGGGAAGGGGAGCAAGGCTTGAAGCCTCTCTCCTTGTAGGAGAGAGGTTTGGAGAGAGGTCAAAACTGTATTACATCCAACTGAAAACCGCTATAACTTGCAAGTTCCCACCCATCTTCAAAAGCCGTGTTAGCTCCTTGTCCCAAAGACGGAATCATCGGGTGGGCAGCATCACCCAGAAGTGTTACCCTACCTTGACTCCAAGCTTGTAATGGAGGGCGATCGCATATTGGCCTTTCCACAATTTTTTCAAGTGGTGTTGCTTGTATAATCGCTTCAACTGGTTCCGCCCATCCAGAATATTCTTGCAAAACACGAGATTTAACTTGCTCGCTTGGAGATAAGGAATCATCTTCCGATAACATTGCCGCGCTCCAAAATATATAGCCACCACCAACATCGATAATGGTAAAAATTTTACCTGTATTAGATGTGAGAATAAATACTTCATTCGGTGGTAATAGTTCGTGGCTGTATTCGATGACAGCACGCCAAGATAAACGTCCCGCATACCGAGGTAAACCGTCTTTGACAAGAGTTTGTCTAACAGCAGAATTTATGCAGTCGCTGCCAATTAGTAAATCGGTATGTAATGTTTTCCCATTTGCAAAAGTTACTTCAACGCTATTTTCATCTTGTTTAAAATCGACACAGCGATGATTAAGATGAATAATATCTACTGGTAAAAAAGAAGTTAGTATTTCTTGCAATTTCGACCAACGGATATTTAACATTGGCTTTCCGTAGTTTTCTAACAAGTGTTGTTGCTTTTGAAAAACTGTCTCTCCCGAGTTTTTTTTGATATTAACTTGCACAGTAGAACTACCCGTATCGAGAAGCGATTGAACAATCCCCGGAGCAACTTTTTCTAAAGTATTTAACCCATTTGGAAAAAGTGTTAAACCGGCACCCACTGGTAATAGTTGTTGAGCTTTTTCATAGACTTGCACGTCAATACCTTGTTTGCGTAAAGCTAAAGCGACTGCTAAACCACCGATTCCAGCACCAATAACGATTACATTTTGAATTGATTTTTGCTCGCGCATAAGTATAATCCTTATAAAGGTAAATAAATTAGCTTTTTCTCATGAATAGAATATTGTATTATCACCAACAGTCAAACTTTTCTCGAAAAATTCGCATTTTGTTAGCAGAGAAAAATTTAGATTGCGAACTAAAAGAAATTAGTCTGCTGAATAAACCTCCTGAATTCCTCGAAATTTCTCCCATTGCTAAAGTACCTGTATTTGTAGAACAAGATGGTACAGTTATTTGGGATTCTACACTAATTGCAGAATATCTAGATGAAACTTATCCACAACCTAGTTTTTATCCTGGAAATCCTCGGGAAAAGCTTGATTGTCGTAAATGGGAAGAATTAGCAGATCATTTAGGAGATAATATCATCAACTTATGGATACTAAATTTAACAAATAATTTAGCCTCTACTCGTTATCGAACTAAATTAGAAACTTCAATTAATCGTCTTTTAATATTCTTTGAGCGACAATTAACTCAATCTAAATACTTATTAGGTAATGAGACATGGACGGCAGCAGATATAGCAGCATTATGTTCTCTTGGCTACTACAGCCTTCGTTTAAATGAAGACTGGCTTTTAGAGTATCCTAATATAGGAAATTGGTTTAATCAATTACACGAGCGCGAGTCAGTAAAGTCAACTGTTCCAATGCCGTTAAGTTAAGTCCGCATTTGGGTAAAATTCATCTTTTCCCAAGCCGCAACGCGAGCATTATTGATGATATTTAAATAGCCAAACAAGCTTGAATTAATTAACAATAATATGAATAAAATTCTACTAATCGGAGTGACTGGTGGTACTGGTGGAAATGTTATCAAAGGTTTTCTGGAACAAGGAATCACCAATTTACGCGCTATAACTCGCAAAATTGATTTAAATCGTCCAACTTTAAAACTAATTAACGATGCAGGAATTGAATTAATTGAAGCAAATCTTGATGATGAAAGTTCATTAGAAGCAGCTTTTACAAATGTTGAAGCCGTCTATTGTCACGCTACCGCACCCGATACAGCCAAACCACAACCGGAAGAAATTGAAAGAGCGAAAACTGTTGTAAAAATTGCCAAACAAGCTCAAATAAAACACTTTGTTTATAACTCTGCTGGGGGAGTGGATCGAAATACTAAAGTTAGTCACATACAGCAAAAAGCTCAGATAGAACAAATTATTAAAGACGCAAATTTACCGGCAACCATGTTACGTGCTTGCTTATTTATGGAAGAATTTTGGAAGAAGTATACTCGCCCAGGTATTCTTAAAGGTACTTTTCGATTTTCCATTCAACCAGATAAGCCGCTACATTTAATTACAACCAAAGATATGGGAAGGATTGCTGCTTATGTAATCAAAAATCCCGATAAATATATTGGTAAAGAAATCGAACTTGCAGGTGATGTATTAACTCCTCAACAAATGGCTGAAGCCTTTTCCAAAGTTCAGAAAACTAAAGTTGTTCACAAGGAAGTTCCAGCTTGGATATTTTTGTTATTAATGCAAAAAGAACTTTACAACATCATTCAATTTTATCGAAATCAAGGTTATCAAGCCGATGTCAACCATCTAAGAGCAGATTTTCCCGGATTGCTGAGAACTTTTGACGAGTTTTTACAACAAACTGATTGGGGAAACGAGGAATTGAGTTATGAGACAATCAACAATTATCAATTATCAATTATCAATTAAGTAGTGCATCCTTACTTAATTTCCCTACATCAACCCATAACCAAAGCCAACTTCCCACCAGCAGAACCTTTTTCTATTTTTCCTAAAGCGTAAGGCATAACTTATTCGGGTGCTACATCTTGCGGAATGTGGGTTCCAATTAATAAAAATTGCATAATGCTCCCCTGAATTTATTGACGCTTCAAAAAAAGGTGTTGCTGAATCAAACGACTGGAGACGTAGCAGTGCTACGTCTCTACATTGATTTCGCGTTTACAAATTAAAAAAAACTGCCTCGTTACTATCTACAGAATTCAGCTTAAACTAATTAAGTTCGATAAATCTTGCACGTTATTGCTTTAATTAGCACATTATTGCTGTAGCGAAGATTATTGTTTTAAGATGAAATAAAAACAAGGAAAAAACATTGAATTCACTACCATCAAAAGAAAAGCTACAAGTTATTCTAGAGAAAATACGATTTCAAGATGATTCTCCCGTAACAAATTTGACTTTAGATAAAACTTTAGTTGAAGAAATGGAGCAAATAACAACCGAAGTAGAAGAAGTTAATCCCAATCCTCAACCTTTAATTAATGCAACTGCTTTATTAAATGGAAAGTGGTTATTACAATACTCAACAGCTAGAGAAATTCGTTCTTTATCTTCCCTACCATTGGGTTTGAAAATTGGTAAAGTTTATCAAGAAATTGATGTTGCAAATAAATCGTTTTCTAATCTAGCTTTTGTTAAGCATCCTTGGGGATTAGTATCGGGAAGCGTTAAAGTTACAGCAACTTTTGAGCCAGCAGAAGATGAAACCAACAAACGCATCAACGTAAACTTTGATAAAAGATTCCTTTCAATTGAGAACATTATCGGTATTCAAACTCCAAAACTCAATCCCTTTAAAGTTGTTCAAGCTAATAATCCTCAAGGTAGAATTCCTAGCCTTGATATTACATATTTAGATGAAACATTAAGAATCGGGAGAGGAGGAGATGGAAGTTTATTTATTCTTAAACGCGTTGAATTATGACAAGCAATCAACGACAACGCTATCAACAAATAATTTTATCCCACGCCAGAAAACCGCAACATAAAGGTAAAACTAATCCCATACACCGACAACATCAAGGTGAAAATCCTTATTGTGGCGATAAAGTTGATTTAACGTTAATGCTAGATGAAACAGAAACAAAAATAGAAGATATCAAATTTGAAGGTGCCGGATGTGCTTTGTGTTTGGCTTCTGCCGATTTAATGGCAGGTGCTGTTAAAGGTAAAGATATATCAGCAGCGCTATTAATGGTAGAAGATTTTCGTAACATGGTGATGGGAGAAACTGAATTTAAAGCGCCTTTAGAAAAACTGAATATTATGCAAAGCGTGGCTCAATTTCCCATGCGGGTTAAATGCGTTACCTTGGCTTGGCATACTTTGAAAGGAGCTTTGGATGGGGAAAAACAGTCATAAAATACTTTCCAAAGAAAATATC
>JBARZF010000809.1:0-6413 GCA_049649675.1 Rivularia sp. (in: cyanobacteria)
CTTCCTTTACCGCAGTTTAGTAACAGCAATCGTCATCCCAATCATTTTGCCGAAGTGATTGAAACTGCTAGTTGCGATTTTTTAGCTCAGTGTTTAGATCCGGAAGATTTGAGCTTCCCAGCAATGCCTCCTTTCGGTAGCTGGGTATGTTCGGTAGATGAAGAATCAGCAAATAAAGTGTTTGCTGTTGTATTTCATGCAACTACAATGCCTATAGATTCCGTACATAGACCTGTAGCTTTAGGTTTATCACTGCAAGATTTACGAGAGGAACAACCGCAAATATTCGCCATGCTTAAAACTGAATTTCGTGCCGCGATTGTCGGATTTGAGCAGGTGCAAGATAATCAAGTATATCAGTATCTACCACCTCGACCGCCCCAGATTCATCAAGCGGTTCATCGATGCGAATCAGAAGAGGTGCTAAAATTCACCGAGAAATTTAATTTTTTACAAACCTTACTGTCGGTTAATGGTGCCCCGGTTGAAGCTTTGAGCGCAGCGGCAATTCGGGATGTATACAAGTTACGCAAAGGCGATCGACAATGGCTAGTCGAAGCTGGACGTTACCTAAGCGTGTTGCTTAAAGACGACTACGACCGTCTGCGATTCATTTTGAATCAAATACATCCGTAGGTAGTTCATTTCTAGACAGTTTTTAAGGTATTCTAAGTATAATTTTTGATTTTTTTTTACGGTAACAAGTTTTCTTTGATTTAAAAATTTGTATTTAAAAAAGGTATTTAAAGTTCTGTACATCATAACTGCGATTGCAGCAGCAAATAGCACGTTTTTGCTTTGTCCGCAATAAATAAAATATGGTACTTTTAGAGCGAATTGCAGTCTTACCATACAGTCAACTTATTGAAAACGAACCAATTATTCCCTTCGCTATTTTATTGGTAGTTATTTTAGTCGTACCTATTATATTTGAACGACTGCGACTACCGGGATTAATTGGTTTAATTTTATCGGGAATATTAATTGGTCAGTCTGGCTGGAATTTATTCAAGGTAGATAATTCAGTTTGGGAATTACTCTCAACTATCGGTTTAGCTTATGTATTGTTTGTAGCAGGTTTAGAAGTTGACTTAGAACAGTTGAGTCGTCAGCGAAATCGTGCTTTAGGTTTTGGCAGTTTTGCGTTCTGCATACCTTTATTATTGGGAACTTTGCTCGGAAGAGTTTTTGAATTTGATTGGTTAAGCTCAATATTAATTGGCTGTTTGCTGTCTTCTTATACCCTTTTGGCTTATCCGATTATTAATCGTTTGGGATTAACCAGTAATGAAGCAGTGGGTGTAACGATTGGAGCAAGCATTTTTACTGATATTGCCACATTGTTGACGTTGGCTGTATGCGTTGCAATACATTTACAGCAGTTCAATATTTGGCAAACTATTGCATTAATAGGTTGGTTAGCCGTCTATTCTGTTGTGGTTTTGGTAGGTTTCGACTGGGTTGGCAAAGAATTTCTGCGAAGAACTGGAGAAGATCAAGGAAACCAATTTTTATTTGTACTTACAGCAGTATTTTTAGCCGCCTTGATGGCTCAACTAATTGGTATACAAACAATTGTTGCAGCCTTTTTTGCTGGATTAGCAGTTAATGAAGTTATCGGAGATGGCCCAGTCAAACAAAAGATTATGTTTGTGGGTACCGTGCTATTCATTCCGATTTTCTTTGTCGATCTTGGTTTACAACTCAATTTACCTGCTTTTTTAAAAGACACTTCTTTGGTTTGGTTGACACTATCTCTTGTCTGTGGTTTAGTCGCGAGCAAGTTTATTGCGGCATTATTCGCAAAATTAATTTACCGCTACAAATGGCGTGAAATATTAACAATGTGGTCAATCAGTCTACCTCAAGTAGCTGTTACCTGTTGTGTCACTTTTGTCGGATATCAAGCACAATTATTAAATTCAGAAATTTTTAATAGCGTTATAGTTTTGGTTTTAATAACTTCATTTATTGGGCCAATAATAACCAGTCGGGCTGCTGTAGGCTTACACTCTTCATTACTAAAGCAGCAAGAAACAGCAACATATGTACCTGTTTCCGATCGAATAGATAGCCCTTTTAACATCATAGTACCCGTTTATAATCCTTCGACACAGCAGCATTTAATGGAAATGGCTGCATTATTAGCTCATCAAACTCGCGGCAAAATTATGCCTTTAGCAATAGCGACTGCAACAGCGAGCATGGATGCGCCCCAATTAGAAAACTCGCTGCGAAGAAGCGAAAGATTGTTGAACAAAGCTACAGGATTAAGCCGCTTCTTAGATGTAGAAGCAGAACCATTATTACGAATAGATGATGCTTTTGCTCAAGGAATCAGTCGAACTGCTAGAGAAAAAAAGGCAAACTTGATTGTTATGGGTTGGGGTAAGCGTACCGGATTGAAAGCGCGTTTATTCGGTAACGTAATTGATGGTGTGTTATGGGCAAGTCATTGCCCGGTAGCCGTAACCCGTCTCGTTGAATCACCTTCCAAAATTCAGCGTATTCTAGTACCAGTCGAAAATTTGACAGCACCGATATTGCAGCCATTGCAGTTTGCAACTTTGTTAGGGGAATCAAATCAAGCCCAAGTTACCGTACTTAACGTGTGCGATCGCCGCACTAGTTCGAGCAAAATATCTCATCGGCGATCGCAACTTTCTCTATTAGTATCTAAATTAGGTTTATCCAATCCACCAGAAGTTCAAATCATCGCTCACGAAAATGTTGCTCAAGCAATATTGCAAGCAGCCAGACTATACGATTTAGTCGTTTTACCTTTTATTCGCAATCGTACTATTCCTGGGGGATTAGCAATTAGTGATGTGACAACTCAGTTAGCTTCTCAATTAACTTGTTCTATTGTCATGCTCGGAGAGCCATCGCAGCGTACCAATAATGCCACAGTCAAAGCTGGTTATCCTAGCAGTCAACCAGTTACCAGTTATCAGTGAGCAGTGAGCAGTTACCAGTTATCAGTTATCAGTTATCAGTTATCAGTTAGCAGTTAGCAGTTAGCAGTAGTTAATTATTCTTCTCCCAATTACCAATTTCCGAAATCTTCAATATAAATGTAATCCCCTACAGTAACTTTAACTTATTAAATTTTTGATAAACTTTTGGACGATACTTCACAGTCACTACATAAACTTTGTTATTTTTCTTATGGAATTGTCAAGGGGATAAATTTAAATTAAAGGTAAAGATTGCATCAACCAGGAAAATAGGCTAGTTCAAATTTTTTTTGAATAATCCGTACTTTTACTCTATTTTTCACGTCAAGCTGGGTATCCTAAAGACAAGCACAATCGAATAACGTAATTTTTGTAATTAACTGGTCAACTATGAGAATATTGGTGACGGGCGGAGCTGGATTTATTGGTTCCCATCTGATCGACAGATTAATGAGTGATGGGCATGAAGTAATTTGTTTAGATAATTTCTATACGGGACATAAGCGGAATATCCTCAAATGGTTGAGTAATCCGTATTTTGAACTGATTCGCCACGACATCACCGAACCAATTAGGTTGGAAGTAGCACAGATTTATCACTTAGCTTGTCCTGCATCGCCGATACATTACCAGTACAATCCCGTAAAAACAGTTAAAACCAATGTGATGGGTACGCTGAATATGTTGGGCTTGGCTAAACGTGTTAAAGCAAGAATTTTATTGGCTTCTACCAGTGAAGTTTATGGCGATCCAGAAGTTCATCCTCAACAGGAAGATTATAGAGGTAACGTAAATCCCATCGGGCTTCGTTCCTGCTATGACGAAGGTAAGCGGATTGCGGAAACGTTGATGTTCGATTATCACAGACAAAATGATGTTGATATTCGCGTTGCTCGTATTTTTAACACCTACGGCCCTCGGATGTTTGAACGTGACGGACGGGTAGTTAGCAATTTTATAGTTCAAGCTTTACAAGGTGTACCTTTAACTGTCTACGGAGATGGTTCGCAAACCCGTAGTTTTTGCTACGTTGATAACCTGGTAGATGGACTGATGCGTTTGATGAATGGCGACCATATTGGTCCGATTAATTTGGGTAATCCGGATGAATACACCATTCTCCAATTAGCGCAAACCGTGCAAAACATGGTTAATCCAGATGTAAAAATCAATTTTGAGCCACTACCTTCCGACGATCCCCGTCGCCGTCGCCCCGATATCACTAAAGCAAGGACTTTGTTAAATTGGGAACCTACCATTCCTCTTCAAGAAGGGTTAAAACAGACTATAGAAGATTTCCGGGAGCGGGTACAAACTACTGGCAAAGCAGTTGTAAATAGCGGCACGAAGTAAAAGGAATACTATTTGCTCAAAATTTTTGATTATAGAAGATTTGTGGGCTTCTGGAATATCGACTACTAAAAATTTGTTGGACAACTCTAAAAAGTGAGGGATTAAATAAAATGCGAGTTTGTGTAATTGGTACTGGTTATGTTGGTTTGGTAACTGGCGCTTGCTTGGCTCACGTCGGGCATGATGTAATTTGTATAGATAATAACGAAGAGAAAGTTAAGTTAATGAAGTCCGGGCAATCGCCAATTTTTGAGCCTGGGCTTTCCGAAATTATGCAGAATGCTATTAAAACAGGAAAAATTCAGTTTTCTAGCGATTTAGCTGCTGGCGTTTCTCATGGAGAAATTCTATTTATAGCTGTGGGAACTCCACCTTTACCCACAGGTGAAAGCGATACCCGTTATGTCGAAGCGGTTGCAAAAGGTATCGGTAGCCATTTAAATGGCGGCTATAAAGTTATCGTTAACAAATCTACAGTACCCATTGGTTCTGGAGATTGGGTACGGATGATTGTTCTCGATGGCATTGCCGAGCGTCAAAAGGAATTAGTGCCCGCAGGTGGAGCATCTAATGATGACAAGTTGCCTACTGGTGATTTTGATGTAGTTAGTAACCCTGAGTTTTTGCGCGAAGGTTCGGCAATTTACGATACTTTCAACCCCGACCGGATTGTTTTGGGAGGCAACTCTCAGAAGGCTCTTTCGATGATGAAAGAACTTTACACTCCAATTGTCGAGCGTCAGTATGCTGAAGACCAATCTTTACCACCAGTACCCGTACTAACAACAGATTTGTCTTCTGCTGAAATGGTGAAGTATGCCGCTAACGCTTTCCTAGCAACCAAAATTAGTTTTATTAACGAAGTTGCTAACATTTGCGATCGCGTTGGTGCTGATGTGACTCAAGTTGCTAAAGGTATCGGTTTAGATTCCCGTATCGGCAACAAATTCTTAAATGCCGGTATCGGTTGGGGTGGTTCTTGTTTCCCCAAAGACGTATCAGCATTGGTTCACACCGCTGATGACTACGGCTACGAAGCACAGCTACTCAAAGCGACAATTAGCGTTAACGAACGTCAGCGTTTGATTGCAATGGAGAAATTGCAGCAAGCATTGAAGATTCTCAAAGGTAAAACTGTAGGTTTGCTTGGTTTAACCTTCAAGCCAGATACCGACGATATGCGCGATGCACCAGCATTGAACTTAATCGAGCAATTGAATCGATTGGGAGCCAAAGTTAAAGCATACGACCCAATTATTTCACAATCTGGTATGCGTCACGGTCTTTCTGGAGTACAGGTAGAAACCGATGCAGAAAGACTTGCTGATGGCTGCGATGCTTTGGTACTCGTTACCGAATGGGAACAGTTCAATAGTCTCGATTTTGCTAAGATGGCTAAATTAATGAACCATCCCGTTATCATCGACGGACGTAACTTCCTCGATCCCGAAGCAACCATTAGAGCTGGTTTTCAGTATATCGGCGTTGGTCGCTAAATTAGTTGGTCGTTAAATTAATTTGTGGATTCTAGAATAAATTTGAATCAATTCTAAAACCGGCATTAGCGAACCATACCATTTATAGAGACGTAGCATTGCTACGTCTCTACATTGTTTTAAGTCTCGAAACAGCGTGCCAAATTAACCCTGCAACAATCAGCCCTAAACCAACTTGCCAGATAAACGGCTCTACCCAAAAAGCTAAAAATACACAAGCCGATAAACCAAGGATTGATAACCATTTAGGATAAAGTCTTTCATTGCGCGGTAGAGAAAATGCAGCCAAATTAGTAATAGAGTAATAAATCAGAACGGTAAAAGCACTAAAAGACCAAGTTGTTTTAACGTTACCAATTAAAACTAAAACAGAAATTATCGCACTTACCGCAATTACAGCAGGTGTTGGAGTTGTACCCGATTGATTCAACCTTGCAAAAATACTCGGCATATCTCGTCTTCTACCCATCGCTAACAAGACGCGAGATAAACCCAAAATCAAATTTAACAATACTCCCAACATCGCAAAAATAGCGCCAATCGCTAATATTTGCGCTCCTCCGGGAATGCCGAAGCTACGCACAGCCACTTCTAAAGGTGCAGCTTG
>JBARZF010000810.1:0-11815 GCA_049649675.1 Rivularia sp. (in: cyanobacteria)
TACTGTTTATTTAGACTTACGCCCAATTCCTACCGAGCGTATTAATTATCGCTTTCCCAATATCATTCAAGTTTGTCAAAATTACGGTATCGATCCACACTCCGAGCCTATTCCTGTGGCTCCTGCCGCTCACTACTGGATGGGAGGAATCGCTACAGATTTACGCGGACAAACTTCTATCCCTGGTTTATATGCCATTGGAGAAACTGCTAGTACAGGAGTTCATGGAGCTAATCGTTTGGCGAGTAATTCCTTATTGGAGTGTTTGGTATTTGCGGCTCAACTATCCCAAATAGAAATTGATAAAAATAGTTTTGTGACTAGCTCTGTGAGTTCGACTGATGAATCAAGAACCTGGGATAATGAAATAGAAGGAATTTTAGCAATCAAAGCTAGCTTACCACAATTAATGTGGCATAGTGCTGGAATTTCTCGCTCTGAAGAATTATTAGAAAAGGCGATCGCTCAAGTCAGTTTCTTTAAAGAGAAGTTAACAAATACAGATATTGGTCAATATTTGCTTAATTTAGTTCCCCATAGAAAAATAACATTTCAATCGTCTAAAGCAGAGCAACAATTGCGCCTTGTAGCCGAAACTCTCAATCTTGTTGATGCTAGTTATTTAATCCTTAAAAGTGCTGCTTGGCGTAAGGAAAGTCGAGGTGGACATTACCGTAGAGATTATCCGCAAACTTCTGAAGATTTGCAAGTTCACACTTTAATTCAAGATAAGCGTATCTGGGGCGAGCCTCCACTTACTTCTAATTTGGTCGATAATGTTGCTTAAATATTTACTTTTAACTAGTACTCCACCAAGAGAATTATGCGGGGTTAATCGTAAGAAAAAGTTATTTTTTCCCCCTGCTCCCCCCTGCCTGCCCCTACCCGGCAAAGTTGATGTGGTGAACCACTAGGTGTTGGGATGTTAGTTGGAGCGTTGTTAGTTAGGGCTTTCTTCGCGCTAGAATAACCGCCTTTAATTGTCTTCTGAGAAAAAGGGTTAGCAGTGCGATTGATCGCACTGCTGATTCGCCATGTTTTGATACTATTATTCAATAGCTGATTGATTATTTGTAGCCAAGTATATTCCCAACAAAATTATCGGAAAAGCTAAAAGACTATAAAAACCTAGTCTTTCCGAGAAAATTGACCAAGCTAACATAGCTGAAAAAATTGGATCGAGTAACAGCGTGACGGCAACAAATCCTGATGACATCCAGTTTAGAGCATATAACATCGCGGCATTACTTAAAATTGTCAGCAAAGCTAATCCAACAATAATTAACCACTCACTCCCCGAAGTTGGTAAAATCCGATCGTGGGATATTAACAAGATAGGTAAAATTCCCAGAGTTCCAGTAAGGCAGCAGTAAAATAGTGTGGTAATAGCATCTAATTGATTTTTGACTCGTTCGGCTAAGAGTAGATATATTGCAAAAAACAATGCAGACAAAAGGGCAATTGCGTCACCTTGCAACTTGCCACTGCCGGATAAAAAATCGCCAAGCCCAAGAATCACTGAGCCACTAATAGATATGCTTAAACCAGTAATAAATTTTTTTTCCCAGATTTGACCAAATAATAGCCACCCTGCCATAGCAACAAATACAGGTGTAAAATTATGTAGAAGTGCAGAGTTAGCAATACTAGTTTGTGTTATCGACCAAGCCCAGACAATTTGTGCCAATGCAAAAAATATTCCTGTTGCTATAAATAGTACTATATTTTGGTTAATATACGGAACAAATACCTTAGGTAAGTCCTTGGAAAATTGATTTTGTATAGGAAAGAATTTCTTCCACAATCCCAAGATAATGCTCGCAATCCAGAGGCGATGAAAGATAAGAGCATTGGGGCTAATTGTACTTTCACCCAATCGAATCAGGATAGGAACAAAAGCCCAACTAATAAGACAGATTCCTAGAGCTGCGATCGCTCTCGTTTTGCCATTGGAAAGCAAAGAAGATTCTTGAAATGCTAATCTACTAGTCATACTCTATTTATTTTTCCTATTACTCGATTTTTTGTTAGTTTTTAAACCCTTGGCATGAATCGGTAAAGTACAATACTAGGCATAGGAAAAACGAGCGAGAAAAAAAATCCCTCGTTCCACTGACTTGATTTTCTTCTGATATCAATTCCGTCCAAGTTCTTTGAGAAAACCTATATTTTAAGTTATATCATGTCCGCTTGAAAAATTATCATAAAAACTTACGCGGTAAAACGGTGAGTGACGCGGAAAATCTCTATGGTAAGTGATAGTCACAAGTTGAGTATCGCCTTTAGAGGATGTTTGAAAAGTCATACAGACGACAAGACTTTTAGATCCCCCTAAATCCCCCTTAGAAAAGGGGGACTTTAACCACCTTAAAAAAGGGGAGAAGGGAGGATAATCCGATAATTGGGTTAAAAACAATACTTATGAAACATCCTCTTAGGCACGAACCCTTGAATAACCGAACTTGATATTACTTTAAATTAAACATCAGATTACATTAGTAATCTCAAAAGTTTCCAACACCATCCATCCCACAAATAATACATACATTCCTAACAACACTAAGCATTCTTTCTTACTTAAAACCAACCCCGTGCGGAGCATCGCAAATAGAACAATTGTGCAGAAAGTTAATACACCCATCAGTGGCGCTGCAACTGCAAAATCAATCACCGAAGCACCAGCAATCATCACTCCTACAGGAATAGCTACGAGTAAATCAAAAATATTGCTACCTAATACATTGGCGAGACTGATAATACTTTCACCTTTTTGAGCAGCGCGGATACTTACAAAAGCATCGGGTAAACTAGTACCAGCAGCAATAACGGTGATACCCCAAAGAAAAGATGGTGTATTTAAAACTTTCCCCAAACCAATCGCACCTGAAACCAATCCTTCAACACTGATAACAATAAGAACCAAACTAAAGAGCAATCGCAGCCATTCTTTAACAATACTTATATCATCAGGGCGCTGACGATTACTGGTTTGATTATCTTCCATAGTGTCTTGCTGCTGCAAAAACAAATATAGTCCGTACATAGAAAGAGGCATCAAAGCAATCAATCGGTTCATTTCACCCTGCAACATTACACCTGGCACCGGGTTGTAAATAACCGCAAAAGTAAAAGCCAGTAATAATACAGTAATACTAGTAATATAAAATTGAGCATCCTTATAAACCAAAAGGCGATCGGCAGTTAAGGGTTGCCCTACCAAACCAGAAATTCCGGGAATAACAAGAATATTAAAAATAGCCGAACCTACAATAGCCGCAACACCCAACTCAAATTGTCCGTGAACGAGAGTCGCAAGCACCGTACTAGATAATTCGGGAAAACTTGAGCCTACCGCAACAACAACGCTTCCTTGAACGACGGGTGGTAATCGATAGTATTTGGATAAACCTTCGGCAGCAGTTTCTAACATAAAGCTGCCTTTCCAGACTACAGCAGTAGATATTATTATTAGACCGATATATAGAATTAATTGTAATGCGTCCATTGGTTGGGCTTAAACAAGAATGTTAATTAAGAGTCTCACGCCAAGACGCAAAGATGCAAAGTTTTAGGAATACATTGTTGAAATTGAATTTTCTTTGAGAGGGATATTTGGAAAATCGCAAAGTACCTCTCTTCAAGCCTCTCTGCTTACAGGACATTTAATTAAATATTAAATAGACCTTAAATAATTATTAAACTAATTATCTGGATAAGCAGACAAAATAAAAGTTGGTAATTCATATAGCCTAGCTAAGTCAAATACAGTATTCTCAATTTTCTAATAAAAAAACTAAAGTCAGAAGCTAGAAAAGTGAATTTCTAAATTCTGACTCATATTTATTATGAAATTTTTAATTAAAAATCTAACAATACTTCAATATTCGCCATTATGATATGATATTTATTTTATTTACAATCATTTCCAATACATTCAACCGTCTTTACAGCTTCAACTTCATTTCTCACAAATAGATTAAATTTAGGTTGCCAAACATATAGTTGGTAAACTCCCAACAACAGCAACACACTGCCTATTTGTACAATCGATGGAGCCGATACAAACCCCATTACCAAAAGTATTACTCCGGTAAAAAGTACTGCGATACGATATACTTCCTCAGCTATCTTTAGTCCCAGCCAGATAGTAAATGACCCAAGAATAAATAGCACCGGATAAACTGTTAACATTTATATCTCCTAAATTTAATATTAAAATTATCTATCGCTCTATTACAATAGCAATTGTTTTAACGTTAGATAAAGATTGTTTTACAATTCTAAATATCGAGCTTCTAAAGATATTCAAAATTCCCCGAAAAAGCTGATTTTAGATACTTTTCTTCACATTTATTCAATTTGTTACCGTTGTAATCTAATGTCTTGTAGAACGTCAACTGTATATTACTCATGAATAATGCTTTTGCAACCCATGTTTATAGGGATCAACCATTTAAGAACAGGATTGAAAGCTATGGTTTATTACATAATTACTTTTACTAAAGAAAAAAAACGAGTTTCGGGCATTAATTGAGATGATTGCGCTTCAGTTAAGATATTGCTGCCGTGTTTATAACAACGATGACGGCGGAGAGCTTCAACGAAAACGTGAATTTTGACTCGATGGAAATATTTTTAAGCTCGAAGAAACCGGGAATAGAGCCAAGTAGAGCCGCACTGCAAGTCACTATAAACTATTTTGCTGTTTAGGATACTGCAATTCGCATCAAAAAACTTGCTTTATCTGGAAAATTTTCCGGAATAATAACCGATTAACCGTTAATACTCATTTCAATACCTTCACCAACAAATCAACATATGAGCATTAGATAACCGATAAAGACATTTTCAAAACCTGATTTTCAAAAAGACTTATCATTTTTGTTCTATTAAACAACCAATAGAATCAATATTACAGAAAAAAAAGATTAAAATATATACTCCTTAAGTCGTATTTAGAGATTTACTCTAAGACAGCAATTTAATTAAGATTCAGGTATTTAAACTTATTTGACTTAAAAAGCATGAAATTTATAGTTAAACTATAACTATAAATTTCATTTTTTTATTAGCGCATATTATAAACTTGATAAATCAAAAAAAGAGCAATAAAACCTATAGTAAAGCTACCACGCCTACAGGAGAACCACTACCTCCTCGCAATCTCAAAATTCCTATTACAACCTTTATTCCAGTAGGGGGTAACTGTTCCAAATTAGTTAAATTCTCCAATACAATGCGTTGACGATCTAAAACTAAGCGATTGATAGTAAAGTTTGTATCTTTACCCCCATCTACACCGTGAGTATCGATGCCAATTCCGGCAATATTTCTTTTTTGAATTAATAATTTAGTTGCATCAACACCAAAACCTGGAAAATGCATAGCTCCTCGAATATCTTTGTTGAAAAAAGCTTTCTCATCATTCCATTTTTCTTGCCAACCCGTTCTTAATAACACCAGGCACTTATCGGGAATTTTCCCGTATCGATCTTCCCAAACCTCAATATCAGCAATACTCAGCACATAATCGGGATTCACTGCCACAGAAGGACAAATATCTATAACCACCGCAGGTAAAACCAGTGAATTAGCGCGGTATTCGTCTATTCCCGCACCATTACCATGAAAACTTATCGGTGCATTGATATGAGTAGCAGAATGTTCCCCCATTGAAAACTGACGCAGATAATAACCATCATTTTTCCAATCTGCTACCGTTTCAAATTTTATATTTGGATCGCCCTCCCATTGAGGAATTTTTTCATCAATAACATGACTTAAATGAATAACTTCTCCAGAAGTTTTATCTTGTGGGGTAGGCATCCTGCCTGCCTCTTCCACAGAAGTGATGTTCGGCGTTAACCTTGCTAAAGTAGCTTCCATAATCGCACTACTTTGCCCGCTGACAGTAAATACCAAAGCTTCACGATAAACCCGCTGTGCTGCATGATGATTGTAATTAGCAGCCCCACTAGAAACAGTTACCGCCCCGTGAGCTATTCTTGTTGTTAAATCAATTGCCCAAGCTCTTAATTGCAGCTTTTGCGAAAATTCTACCTCTTGCTGCCTAGAAGTGGCGATGGCACTACGACAGCTATTCAACTCTGCTTGGAGAGAATTGAAAGCATCATCGATAAAAGATAACGATTTCTTCTCAAACGCCGATTTAATAACATCCAAACCAGCCTCAGCGCATCCAAAAGCCAGAAAAGTAGCTCTGAGAAGATTCTTTCGATCGTTTTCCTGTATCCAACCAGGTGGTTTAATCGAAACTACCAATTCTTCAGGCAGAAACCAATTATTTAAAGTAGCAGAAACAGTATTTGTTGAATTCATCGCCGCTAATTCTGCGGGAGGATTAAACGTGATTTCACCTTCCCACGCTTGCTGGGTGTTTTGAAAAGGAGCGATTCCAAAAACAGCACCTCCATCCGGTAAAGCCGCAGCAACAATAAATTCTTGGAAAAATCCAAATCCAGTTATCCAAGGTACAACACCATTTATAAGATAACCCCCCGGCAAAGATTCGGCTGTAATTATCGGTTCACCTCTGCGACGTAAATGGGAAAAACCAATACCCAGTAAAACTTTCCCACTACCCATAAGCGGGAGATATTCCTGTTGAAGCTGAGAATTATCACCCGCAACCAACATCCCAGCAGCACTTTGATGTTGTGTTTGCAAAAAAGCTAAAGCCCCAGAATATCTAGCTACCAATTCTTGAAAATTACCGTAATCTACCTCGCCAAATCCCTTACCACCCCATTTTTGGGGAACCCTCAACGCTAATAAATCTAAATTCCCCAAACCTTGCAAAGCCTCAAACAAAGCTTCCGGCGATTTATCTATTTCATTAGCCTTTAGTGCAACAATTTTGGATAAATAAGATTTAGCTGAATCCAACAAAGAAGAAAGATTATGAAGAGACACTTCGTAGAAGAATCCATAGCGGCGTATTTTAACAATCTTACCTTAATTCAGCACGCTATGGGAGATGGGGGAGAGGGGGTAGAGGGGGTGGAGGGGGTAGATGGGGGGATGGGGAAGTAGATAATTATTAACTCTTAACTCCGCGCCTCCGCGCCTCTCAATCCCTGCATCCAAAACAAATACATCCGTTGCTAAAATCTAAAATCTAAAATCGAATAACCACTAACTCCTAACTGCTCACTGCTCACTGCTCACTGTTCACTGCTCACTGAAATAGATAATCCCCCGAACCTTATATACTTCAAGGTGCGGGGGAAGTTCAAATGTTGCAGCAAAAAGTGAATTACTATTTAAGTTAACACCTTGGGCACTAAGATTGAGCTAAGAAAAGGTTAATTTTTGTTTAAGACATCAGAAAAATTACGGAACAAAGAAAATTTTCTCTTGCTTCTACCGTATATGGAAGAATATTTAATTGTGCTAAGTTTCGCGTATACCGTTCGCGGGTTGGTAAGCGACTACCTGTACGTATCCAAATATTACACTTTAATTCTTCGATTTAGATCGGGGTACAGACCCCTTATCCACCGACAATTATTGGTTTATTCTTTCACGCAAAACAATCCCAGCCACGGCGCTCGCCACTGGAATTTCATAACATAAATACATTTATTTAATTTTTCCCTTGTCTTCTAGTAGTTCACCAAAAGAATTAAGTAAAGTTAACAATAAGAACATTTTTTCTACCCTCTCTACCCCCTCTACCCCCTCTACCCCCTCCTCATCCCCTTGTCCCCTTCCTTATCCCTACTCCTCAAAAAGCTTCTTGGGATAAATCGGAATACTTTTCCTAGTTTCCTTTTGAGCTTTTTGTTGAGGTATTTCGGAATTACTGCGAGGACGAAATTCTACAACATTGCTTTTGAGAGTAATATCGTAGTTACCGAAAAAGTCATGACCTAACAGTCCATTTTGCAATTCCTCTCCGGCGATCGCCACAGCAACTTGCTTAACTTTGACACCACCGGCTTCCATAGAATCAACATAACCGATGGGGAATTCTACCTCCATAGCCGAAGCTGTATTTGCCTTTGCTTTGCCAACGGTGGTAACGCCAAGTAATTTAGCCATTTGCTGGGTAATTACGGTACCGCTAGCACCCGTATCAACAATCATTTCAAATCGCTGTTTCCCGTTAAAAGTGACATCGATAATTGGTGTACCCCCAATCCGCCGCTTGATTGGGGCGCGAAATGCCTTAACTTGAGGAATATTTTCCCGAATAGGTACGGCGGCGGCAGCATATACGGATTGTGTCTCGACGGGTATGGGTATCGGCTGAGGTGTTGGGGGTTGTTGTGGCGGTTCCGACTGTGGTAATGAAGTGGGTACTTGAATAGGTACTGCGGCTAGTTGAGATTGTAAATTTTGTTCTAATATCTTTTGTACCGCCCTTGGAACCTGCATTTTTTGAGGTGCAATAGATTCTTTTGCGATGGATTCTTTCAAAGGTGGTACTGTTACCACTATTCTTTCAGGTTCGGGTTCTTCTACTGGTTGTCCAAGAGCAACAGATTTTTCCAGAGCATAATCTTTCAGGAACTGGTATTCTTTAACTTTTACTTTGGCTATAGGATAGTAGCGACTTTGAGAGCGAACCGATTTCATCAAATTAATGGCATCTTGATAATAATCAGCGACTAATTTCCAATCTTCTGACGATTGAGCCGATTGACTGACACTAAAACCACCACTAGCTTTGTCCAATCCCATTTCAAAGGAAGTTGGTTCTAAAGTTTCTTGCTCGGTTTTATTTGAGAGCGGTTTTGGGCTGGATGTTTGTTTTAGCGAGCCAGCCGAATCCACGATCTTAGACGTACTTGGCACCGGCAAGGGCTTCTGGGGAGTTTTGACAGTTTTTGATTGCTTGCTACAGGCAACACCAACTATAGTTAGTGCGCTCCATAGTAAAGTTAATGCTGCACGGGTTTTCAAAGGCTCAAGCATAATATTTTTTGATTTTACCAAGCCCTTGGGGGCAAAAATCTACTTTCAGGTTTTAATTATTTAACGTGGCGGGTTCGCGCCACTATCTGCCTGGTTTTTTTCGTAGTCAGAAAAATATCTCCGTCCTCTTAAAAATTAAATTTCTCCTTATATACAATACCCTTTTTACTATTTTAGTCATTAACGGGGATAAGCAGTTTACAAATAGTATCTGACATTTTCAAACAGTTTTGATCGGTTAATAGTAGTTAAAAGTAAAGCTAAAAAAAATCCATAGCACTTTTGCGAAGGACAATTCCACAACTCCTTTAGAATTAGAAGCCCCTTTGTACCTCGCGATACATTATAATTATCTTTCGTTCGCGCCCAATAGATAATTACCTATTGTTGCTTTATAGTTTTATTGCTTATGCCTCTGTTTGACGCAACACCGGCTCTACTTGTCCTAGCAGATGGAACCAGCTATAACGGTTGGTCTTTTGGTGCAACCGGCACCGCTATCGGAGAAGTTGTTTTTAATACCGGCATGACCGGATATCAAGAAGTGCTGACCGACCCCAGCTATTGCGGTCAAATCATCGTGTTTACCTATCCGGAGCTAGGCAATACTGGTGTAAATCCAGAAGATGCCGAGTCAGACAAGCCCCAGATTAAAGCTTGTATCGCCAGAAATATTTGCGATCGCCCCAGTAGCTGGCGAGCAACTCAATCTTTACCCGACTACTTAAAAGAGCATCATATACCGGGAATTTATGGTATTGATACTCGTGCTTTAACTCGTAAAATTCGTAACCATGGAGCTATGAATGGCGGTGTTTCTACTGAAATACTTGACCCAAATGAATTATTAGAACGGGTGAATGGAGCTCCATCGATGAGCGGATTAAATTTGGTGAAAGAGGTAACAACTTCCAACGTTTACGAATGGTCAGAACCAACTACACCAGCGTGGGAATTTAATATAGATTCTCAAACGAGTTCGGAAGAAAAATTTACCGTAGTAGCCCTAGACTTTGGCGTTAAACGAAATATATTGCGTCGCTTAGCAAGTCATGGTTGTCGAGTAATCGTAGTTCCAGCAGATACTTCAACTCAGGAAATTCTCAAACATAATCCAGACGGAATATTTCTTTCCAACGGACCAGGAGATCCCAGCGCCGTTACCGAAGGAATTGAAACCGCTAAAGCACTATTGAAATCCGAGAAGCCTATATTTGGCATTTGCATGGGACATCAAATTTTAGGTCAAGCTTTGGGGGCGCAAACCTATAAACTAAAATTTGGTCATCGTGGTTTAAATCAACCAGCAGGTTTAAAAGAACGAATCGAAATCACTTCTCAAAACCACAGCTTTGCCATCGATCCCGATTCTTTAACTCACAGTGATGTGGAAATTAGCCACCTGAACTTAAACGACAGTACCGTTGCTGGAGTCAAACACAAAACTTTGCCAATTTTCTCGGTACAATATCATCCAGAAGCATCTCCTGGCCCTCACGATGCAGATTATTTATTTGAGCAGTTTGTTGAATCGATGAAAAAAGCTCGTCAAACAATTACCGCTTGAGTAAAAGTCGGGTAAAAATAGAGAAAGCGAAAATAGGGAGCGTTATTAATCGTTCCTTTCTTAATCGCTAAATGTCTTACTTGCCCTGTCTTTTCTGTAAGTAGCGGTTAAAGTAGACAACAGACACAAAAAACATCTATACTTGAGCGTTTGCTTTCACCACGAGGAGGGAATTATAGCTGAACCACTAAATCTAACGGTTAGCCTGCGAGGTACTCGTGAAGTCCGGGATAGTTGTCAGCTATTCCGCCTCACAGGTTTATTAGACGCATTTTCCGAGCCGACATTTCGTAAGGTACTTAGTAATAAGATTGGCGAAGGTCCCAAACACGTCATTCTGGATCTTTCACAAATTGACTTTGTAGATAGTTCTGGTTTAGGAGCTTTGGTACAGTTAGCCAAGCAATCCCAAACCGAAGGAGGTACCTTTCAAATCGTCACCAACGCCCGCGTTACTCAGACAGTCAAGCTAGTACGTTTGGAAAAGTTTCTTGCTTTGCAAACTTCAGTTGATAAAGCCTTAGAAAACACCAAATCCTCTTGACGGCTTGACAATGGTTCAAATTAGCTATCCGATGTTTAAATCTGGATAGCTAAATTTTTATTTAATAGAATCAAATTTAAGAAAAAATGATTTTACTTCGATCGCAGCATAAAAAATAAGCTTGAAATATATTTATTTCAGTAATATTTAAGATATATATTTCTAATTATGTATATGTGATGACTGTAATTTATCGCTGGTAAGTGTTTCACAAAGAAAAATCTTGACGTTTTTTTGTTGCGAAATTAATTAATTTAAAGATAATGTCTTATATGATAGCGATCGATATAATATTTATGGTTAATAAAATTGGCGTAAATAAAAGTTAAAATCAATGCTATGAATCTAAAATAACAAGCTAAAATGATCGGGAAACTTTTGTAGCGATAGCGGTAATAAGCGTGAAACAGCATCACCCGGATAAGTGAATAGCAAGCAAACTCTTAATTATCATCACTTCCCCATAATTATTAACCATTACGCAAGGGATTAAGTTGTGACAAAGGAGGAAAAACAATTAAGTGCAGCTTCTAAAATTGTCCCCAAAGATTTATTTGACTTTCATGAGTTAAGACCAAATGCAGACCAATTGTTACCCAAACTTTCTACGTCGCAATTACAGCAACTTTCTCCTACTGCTCTTGCTTATTTAGGCGATGCAGTTTACGAACTGTATATCAGGAGATATTACTTGCTACCACCCCGAAGAATGGAAAACTACCACCACTTGGTAGTGGCACAAGTAAGAGCCGAAAAGCAGGCAG
>JBARZF010000811.1:0-3564 GCA_049649675.1 Rivularia sp. (in: cyanobacteria)
GATTTATTCGCTTCTCAAATTAAATCAAAAGTGTCAAGAGTGTAAAGGGTGAAATTTTAGTTATTTTTTTAAACACGAGTATCTATAAATAACTAAGTCTCGACAGTTAAGCATTAAGCTTGTTGCGACTCAAGCCATAATTAGTTGTTAATTATTAATGAAAAGTGCAGCTATTTATTAAGCTTTTATATGTACCAGTCCTTTTTGCTACCTTTGATTCAGCATCAATGCTTAAAAAAGAGCAAAAAAAGTTGCAAACATTCACCTCAGTGTAAAGATAGATTAATTTGCTGAATTGAGCTTCTGTAAACTGTTTTGAAGTTTGATTCTCAATAAGTTTTATCAAACTAATAGAAACTTAGAAAAAATGTGGCTAATTTTCACAAATTTGCTAACATCAAATAGCTGCTGTCCGGCGGCCTTGCATACAAACATTTAAAAACTCTTGACGAGGGTGTCAGGTAGATATAAATGTAATTCCTTATGCTTTGTCGCACTGGGGAATAGTTTACACCTGAAAGATTACAGGAAAACTTCTGAAGGGAAGTAAACTTATCCGATAGTTTTGGTTTAATTGAGTACCTTTTATGGTAATTGCTCAAATTTATCTTCGATTGTTTTTTTAACATTCGCTCCTCAACACAACACACCGATTTATTCATTGCTTAGAAGGGTCTATTAGGAGATTCAAATGAAAAAGTTTATTCCTCTTCTCATTAGCGGTATTTTAGCTACAGTTGCAGTTGGTTGTGGTGAAGAAGCCGCTAAAACTGGCTCTGAAAATCCTAGTGCTTTACAACCCTCTGCAAGAGAAGCTAGCGAGACAGAAGGTTTAAATCAACCTTTAAGTGAACCTGGAGCAGTCCCTGGAGCGGAAAGCGCACCTACCGATCCAACTGCTGCAACCCAAGGTGAAGATCCGCTAGCAAGCGATTTATCAAAAGAAGTTAGCAAAAAGCTCAAAGAAAACTTACCTGCTAGCAACTTAGAAGTTACAGAGCAGGAAGGAGTTGTTACCGTTGGTGGTACAGTTTCTTCTCAAGAAGAACTTCAGCAGGTTGAACCCTTGACTAATGGAGTTAAAGGTGTCAAAGGAGTAAATGTGGAAGCAAACGTTGATGGTGCCGCTCCCGCTCCCGAAGATGTTGTACCTGATGCTGAAGGTGTTGATGCTGCTCCTGAAGGTACCGATCCTCAGTAGTAAAAGTAAATCCCATTTATTTCTAATAATCTAGAGACGTAATATCCACACGTCTCTTTTATTTTGGATTTATTTTGGATTGGGCATGGGGCATTGGGCATGGGGCATGGGGCATGGGGCATGGGGCATTAGGCATGGGGCATGGGGCATGGGGCATCGGGAATAGTAAGGAGCGATCGAGATTAAAGGTTAAAATTCCCCATCTCCCCGTCTCCCCCCTCTCCCCATCTCCCTTTCACAGTCCAAACTGCAACAATTCCACCCGTACCAAGTAAAGCTAACATTGAAGGAATTAATGGCAACCAACCACATGAGGTTAAAGCAAACCAGCAAAGTATATATAAAATAATTGCAGCGCTACTAATTGCTATTATTTGATGTAATTGATTTTGCCAAAACCAAATTATTATTCCTCCAGTAAAAGCAAAAAATAAAACTATTATCGCGTCTCCCCACTGAGGAAACCACCACAATAAAGTTCGGTTGTCTTCTACTGCACTCAAAATTTGACTTATCGCATGAGCGTGAACAAATAACCCTCTAATTTCTCCTTGGGGTGTATCGTGAATATCCCGAATGCTTGTTGCTGTAATGCCAATTAATACGATTCTATTTTTTACCCAATCTGGATTAAAATTATTACTATTTTCTAAAACATCTCTAATGGTTATTTTTTGGGCAATTGTAGGAGTATTACGATAGTTAATTAATAGTTGATTTCCGCTGGCATCTAAGTTTTGATATCCGGCACTCCGAGGCTCTAGCCTTCTAATAACGGTATCGCCAAACTTCCAGTTTTTATCTACTGTTGTAACGGCAATTGCTTTAAATTTAAAATATCTATATATTAATTGCCAAGCGAATGAATAAGGTGTGGTACAGCGAGAGGCATTTGCAATAGGATTGGGACTGCGGGATAATAAATAGCGACGAATGGTGTCGTCTTGATTTTGAGTTTGCAATTTATCATCATATAAATCGACGTAGCCTACTTGTTTTTTGGCAATATTTGGTGGTGGTGCAACACTATTTTTTAGATTACTACCGGCACAAATGGCAATTAAATTTTTATTTTCTTTCCATTGATTAACTAGCGATTGTTGCCGATGGTTTTTATTATCACTTATTACGGGTTGATCTCGAAATATATCTACTCCAATAGCTGCTGGTTGATATGTTTTAATTTTTTCTAAAAGCTGGCTTAAGGTTTCATCTGGTATGGGATAACCGTATTTATTACTGCTAATATCTTCTTCATCGGCACCAATAATTAAAATTCGCTTGTCTGCTTTCTCGACGGGCATTTTTTGCATGAGAAAATCAAAGGCTTTTAATTCCCAGGGTTGCATTACTCCCAACCATCTCAAACCCATTAATAATATTGTAAAAATTATACTGCTGAAGATTACCGAAGAAATTTTTGGTTTAACGTATGCTGGAATAGATGAAGGTACTGAAGAAGGAATAGAGTCAATTTTATCTCGTAATTGCTGCCAAGTCGGGGGAATTTCTGCGGGATTTTGAAAAATTACGGGTAGCCAAGAAGCACCGGGAAATTCTGCTTCTATTCCCTGCAATCTTTCTCTTGCTTCTCTTACTGCTAAATAAAAAGATTCACCTCCAGCAAAAATTGTTAGAAAATGTTTTAAGAATTGCTGCGCTACACTATCGGGAACGGGTTCCCGCATGACAATGATTTGTGGTATGTGTAAATCTGTTAATTGTGCGGCTAATCCTAAACCTTCGCAGGAGTTAAAAATTGCTAGCTGCAAACCTCTTTCAATAGCTTTCTGAAGAGCATTTTTTAATTCATTAATAGTTAAACTATCGGTGTTATTAATATAAATATTGCCCGTTTTTCCTTCATCCTCAGTATTACTATGTCCGGCAAAAAATAGAATATCCCATCCACGTTTATCCCAAAGCAATTCATCTAATTGTTGACGCTGGGGTTCTACTAAAAAAACAGTTTCCGCATCTTTTAGTTGTGTAATAAACCTTTTATCTGTTTCAACGTCAATTCCGTTACTGTCGCCAATAATGGCTAAAATTCTCACTTTTTTACCGGAGGTATGTTTAATTTTCCCCGGTTCAAAATTCAAAGAACTTAAAGACATTTCGGCATGAGGATAATCTTCAAAAAACTGCCAATTGTACCAAGGAATTTTTCGTAGTTGATTGTCTTCAGTTTGAATAATAAAATGAATTTCGTCTTGAGGATGCAATTCTTTTCGCAATTGACGCTCTATTGGGCGAAATTCTGGAGAATCTAACCAATTATCCAAGTTTATTTTCAATTGCTGACAAACATCGTTAAAATCGGCATTACTAACGTGAGTTATGTCTGCTTCATCAATTATTAT
>JBARZF010000812.1:0-9933 GCA_049649675.1 Rivularia sp. (in: cyanobacteria)
AGCGAGTTAATTCTATATTGGATTTTATCACTTCAGAATCAATTAATTTATGACCCCCGAAACGCTCGTCAATAAAAAGTTTTGCTCTGTCAACGTGATATGGTGTAAGACTTGCATCTGAAGCACCTAACGCTAAAGAAATCATCGCTTCATCTTTACCTGTAGCATACAAACTTTCTTCTTCTCTATCTTGACGACAAACTCCTTTTACATAACCAATATCATGACACAGTAAAGAGATAATATAGTGCAGCCAATCTTCGCTAGAAACGCCACCTTCTCGTATATGTTTTCCACGCAAAACTTCTTGCCCCACAAGGGTTACTAAGATTGAGTGTTCTACATTATGGTATAAAGCATCGCTATTGGCAATGTTTTCTAAGGCCATGCTTCCTACCCAAGCGATGATATCTTGGTAATCAGTTTTTAAGCTTCCGTAACTACGACGATATCCTTCTCTAACTCTATCTACAAAAGCATCTATCAAAACTTCAGTTGCGCTAAACATATTTTGACCCTGTTAATAATTTATTGTTTTATCTAGATTTTTCAAGTCGATCGGAAAGTTGTAAACGATAGATTAAATATGCTAATCAATTCGATCTTTATGCAGAATACGGCATTAAATTTACTCTAAGTACAAATTTTTGATTAATTATCTACCTATACTCATCATAATCAAAGTGTAAAGTAAATACTCGTATAAAAAGTTATTATTAGTATGCCAAAGTATTCTATCCTAATGTTAAAACTGCTTCTTTGACGAGCATATTAACAAATTATTTTTTTTGATATTAAAACAAAGACCTATTACTTCTTAATATTAATTCATCACACTGCAATTAAACATTTGGAAAATTTTTGAAGCACCTACTTGCAATTTTATAAAAAATAATTTTGGCCCTAAACTTAAAATAAATTTTTATATAATATTGCTATTTTTTAACAAGCTACAAATTATACCTGAAACAACATAAATACAGCTTACCCAAATTACGGCAAATATATACACCAACTTTAATTGGAACTTCCTGACGACATAAAGAGACTATACGATCGCTTAGTTTTTATTTTTTCACATTCAGATGATTAATGCCGGTGATCTCAATACCTCCAATGGTGTGATGCAAGGTATTCAATTATGTGTCTTTATCTATCGTAAGCCTATCCTGGCAAGCTTTTCAGGCGATAAACTACTCATAATAAATCTCTAATAAATATATTTAGCTGTAAATATATGACTTTTGTCATGGGTAAAATCAGTCTGAAATTACAGCCATTACACCAAAAAATAGGTAATAGTTAAGATACAGTAATAAATTTAAAGTTTTCTTAAGTTGAACCGTATTATTCCGGTTGGGCAGGAGGTGAGGCAATGACAGCAGGAGACTCGAATTTTTCAGATATTTCAGCAGAAGAAGCAGCGATCGAAGAAACAACTTTCAAAGATTATCCCGAAACTAGCAAGCAGCGCCCTTGGTGGACAATTATGCTCATGGGTATGGTTTTAGGTATTGGGATAACTATGGGTGGAATGCGTTTGTTGAGCAATCGTCCCAAAGACGAACCAAAAGTAGCAAATCTATCTACCACTGAAGTTACTCCAGCAATGACTGTTACCCTTGCTTTAGTGGAACTGACTAGAGTTGCTCGCAATCTCAACGTTACTGGTACTGTTGGGGCTAGTGAATTAACTCCGGTATTACCTCAATCTAATGGTTTGCAAATTAAGCAAATTTCGGTAAAACAGGGAGATTCCGTTAAAGAAGGTCAAGTTATGGCGATTTTGGATGACTCGCTGTTACAAGGCCAAATTCTTCAAGCCAAAGCGGAAGTAGAATCTCAAGAAGCTGAAGTTGCTTCCAGAGAAGCGGATTTAGCTTCCAAACAAGCGGCTTTAGAATCAAGTAAAGCAAATGTAATCTCAAATCAAGCAACAGTCCAACAAAGACAAGCCGATTTAGCGCAAGCAAAAGCTAAATTAAAAGAAGCTACGAGAAATTACCAGCGCAATCAGCAGCTTTCCGAGCGAGGCGCGATTAGCAAGCAATTATTTGAAACTGCTGAAACTAATTTTGAAACTGCAAAAGAAGCTGTACTTATTGCACAAGCAAATATTCGTAGCGCGATCGCCAATGTAAGTAGTGCCGAAGCAAATATCAGCAGTGCCGAAGCAGGTGTAAGGAGCGCGATCGCCAAAATTAACAGCGCCAAGGCAGGAGTTCGCAGCGCTACAGCTAGAGTACAACAGTTAAAAACTCAGTTGGGGCAAACCGTAGTTCGCGCTCCCGTTTCAGGAATCGTTGCCGAAAAACTAGCAAGAGTAGGCGATATCACTGGCGTACCACCGCAAACCCAAGTAGGAAACGTAGTTGGTGGAACCCAAAAATTATTTTCTATTATTCGTCAAGGAAACTTAGAATTACAAGCAAAAGTTCCTACAGTTCAACTATCACAAATAAAAGTTGGCGCACTAACCCAGATTACAACTGATGCAGATAACCGGGTTAAATTGCGAGGAAAAGTTAAAGAAATAGAACCCGTAGTTAATCAACAACGCCGCGAAGCAACAGTCAAAATTGATTTACCAGCCACAAATTTACTTAAACCGGGAATGTTCGCTCGCGCCGCAATTGTCACTGATACAAACATGGCTGTAGCAATACCGCAAAAAGCAGTACTTCCCCAACCCGACGGTAGCGCAATTGTATTTTCAATTAATGAAGACAAAATTGCCACCAGTAAAAAAGTAGATACAGGAGAAATTCTTAAAGGTGGAAAAATAGAAATTAAAAATGGTTTAACACCTGGAAAAAGCGTAGTAGTTAACGGTGCAGGATATCTCAAAGATGGCGATAAAGTACGGGTTGCAAAGCAATAAGGTCAAAGGTCTGCATGTTAATGGTCAACTTTTTTACTCCTAACTCTCTACTCTTCTAATCCAAAATCTAAAATCTAAAATTCTTTAGCTCCTAACTCCTAAAAACTAACTTTTAAATTCGATGGATTTCAACGTTTCTGCTTGGTCGATTAAAAAACCAGTACCTACGATAGTTTTATTTTTAATTTTGACTATAGTTGGTTGGTTTTGTTTTGGTAATTTAGGTATTGATACTAGCCCTAATGTTGATATTCCTGCGGTTCAAGTTACGGTAACTCAACCTGGTGCGGGTCCTACCGAACTTGAGTCTCAGGTGACGAAGAAAATTGAAGATGCGGTTGCTGGTTTGGGCAACATTGATGAATTGCGTTCGGTTGTTACCGATGGTGTTTCTAATACTACTATTAACTTTGACTTGGGAACCGATAGCGATCGCGCTACTAATGATGTTCGTAATGCGATCGCGCAAATTCGTCAGAGTCTTCCTCAAGATATTAATGACCCAATTGTGCAGCGTCTGGAGTTTTCCGGTAGTGCAATTATGACCTATGTGGTCAGTTCTGATAAGCGCTCTGTGGAGGAGTTGAGCAATCTGGTTGACGAAACTATCAACCGCGCTTTGTTATCAGCAAAAGGTGTTGCTGAAATCCGCCGTGTGGGTGGGGTTGACCGGGAAATTCGCGTTAATCTCGACCCAGATCGTTTGCAGTCTTTGGGTATCACTGCGACTCAAGTAAACGACCAATTACGAGCTTTTAATATTAATTTACCGGGTGGTCGTGCTGAAATTGGCGGAAGCGAACAAAGTATCCGTACTTTGGGTAGCGCTCAAAGTGTAGATATTTTGAAAAATTATGAAATTATCCTTCCTAATGGTGGTTCGGTTGCTTTATCTACTTTAGGAAAAGTCGAAGATAGTTTTGGGGAAGTACGTCAAACTGCACGCTTGAATAACAAACCAGTAGTTGCGCTAGAGGTATTGCGTAGTACTGGTAGCGTCATGGTGACGGTGGAAGAAGGAGTTAAAAAAGAAGTTGAAAAGCTAGAAAAAACTCTTCCTCAAGATGTAAAAATGGAATTAATTTTTACCAGAGCTACTTTTGTTCGCGATTCTTACGAAAGTACGATGAACGAGCTATTAATAGCATCTGTATTAGCTGTGGTGGTAATTCTACTGTTTTTACGTGACTGGCGAGCGACTTTAATTACAGCAGTAACTTTACCTTTATCAATTATTCCTACCTTCGGCGTAATCTTTGCTCTGGGCTACACGCTCAACAATATGACACTGTTGGGTTTGGGATTAGCAGTAGGTAACTTAGTAGATGATGCCGTTGTAGAAATTGAAAACATGGAACGGCATCTGGGCATGGGTAAAGAACCCAAGCAAGCAGCTTTTGACTCATCAGCAGAAATGGGTTTAGCGGTAATTGCAACTTCTGCAACAATCGTAGCCGTATTTTTACCCGTTGCATTTATGGGTGGAATTCCCGGTCAATTTTTCCAACCCTTCGCCATGACAGTTACCGCCGCTACCGTATTTTCTACAGCAGTAGCGCGGATGGTAACGCCGATGATGGGAGCGTATTTGTTAAAGTCAAAGGAGACAAGGGGACAAGGGGACAAGGAGACAAGGCAAGATAATCCAAAATCCAAAATCCAAAATCCAAAATTTAAGAGTCGTTTCCAACCCTATGCTTCTACACTCAGATGGGCTTTACGTCACCGCATTACAACTTTACTTTTGGCTTTAGCTTTCTTTATTGGTAGCTTGATGTTGGTACCCATGATTCCCAAGGGTTTGGTTGATGGGGCTGATATTGGTATTTCTGAGGTATCGGTGGAATTAGCACCTGGTTCGACTTTAGAAGACACCAAACAGGTAGTGACGCAAGCCACAAATTTAATTACACAAAATCCTTACGTTGAAAGTGTATTATCTACAGAAAATGTTGGTTCGGCAAGTCTTACCGTTAGATTAAAATCCAAAGAAGAACGAATTTCTCAAAGCGAGTTTGAAGAACAAATACGTCCGCAGTTTGGACAAATTCCAGGAGCGAGAATTAGTTTTCAAAGTACTGGTGCTGTAGGTGGTAGAAAGGATTTAACTATAGTTTTGCAAAGTGAAAATCCTCAAGCATTGAAAAAAGCTGCTGATGACTTAGAAAAGCAGATGCGAACCATACCAGGATTGGTAGAGGCTTCTTCTAGTGCTAGTTTGGTAAAACCGGAAATTTTGGTAGTACCCGATCCGCAGCGAGCCGCAGATTTGGGCGTAACCGTGCAGTCAATTGCCCGTACTGCAACATTAGCTACTATTGGTGATAGCGACGCGAATCTAGCAAAATATAACCTTAGCGATCGCCAAATTCCTATTCGAGTACAAATCGATCCTAAAGCACGAGAAGACATCACAAATATTAAAAATCTCCAAGTTCCCAGTCAGAATGGCGGTTTAGTTCCATTACTGGCGGTTGCAGATATCCGCTTTGGTAGCGGTGCGGCGACAATCAACCGTTTTGATAGAATGCGTCAAGTTTCAGTAGAAGCTAATTTAAAAGGTATCTCTTTGGGAGATGGATTGAATGCTGTGAACGAGCTACCAGCGATCAAAAATTTACCATCGGAAGTAAGCAGACGTTCGGCTGGGGATGCGGAAATTATGGAAGAAATTTTCGGACGCTTCGGTACTGCATTGGGTTTAGCAGTAATGATGATTTACGCTATTTTAGTAATTCTGTACAATAATTTTCTTCACCCAGTCACTATTATGGTGGCGCTACCTCTGTGTTTGGGCGGTACTTTATTAGCATTGCTAATAGCTCAAAAAGCATTAGGACTATATGCCTTAATTGGGATCGTGTTGTTGGTAGGAATTGTCACCAAAAACTCAATTCTCTTAGTAGATTATGCAATTATCGGCTTAGAACAAGGTAAAAAACAACGTCAAGCAGTTTTAGAAGCTGGAATCTCGCGTTTGCGTCCGATTTTGATGACTTCTCTTTCTACAATCGCCGGTACCTTTCCCCTAGCATTGGGGCTTGGTGCTGGTGCGGAAGTCCGCCAATCAATGGGCGTTGCTGTTATCGGTGGTTTCACAACTTCTACATTATTAACTTTGGTAGTAGTACCAGTACTATTTACCTACATTGATAATTTTCAGCATTGGATTATTAATACGGTGAAATACGGTTTTAAAAAGAAACCTCGCCGTCAAGTTATCGAAGAAAACAAGAAAGTTAAATTACCGCCAGCGAGTTAACAGTTACCAGTTAACAGTTAACAGTTAACAGTTAACAGTGAGGAGGCGCGGAGTTAGGAGGCGCGGAGTTAGGAGTGAGTAGTTAATTAATAATTTTTCTCCTTGTCTCCCCATCTCCCATCTCCTTGTCTCCTTGTCTCCTTGTCTCCCCATCTCCCCATCTCCCCATTTCCTTGTCTCCCCATCTCCCCATCTCCTTGTCCCCTTGTCTATTAGATGTTGGGTGCGATATAAATTTGAAGCGTATCGCTCCCATTATCATCTCAAAAAAAATTTCAGCGATGGCAAACCACAAAGGTACCCGCGCCTTCAATACTACTTTTTGTATTATGTGTAATTAGGTTTAATGATAATAAATATTTAATTTACTATTTCAACTTCAATCTTGAATATTTGAAGAAGCAGCGTTCCATATAATCGTCACAATACTATAAACTAGGAACCAGCTTAATTCTGCCAGCGTCCATTTCAGCCATCAAAAGTTCTAATGCTTCGTAGTCAACGTCAGAAATGTAACCCATCTGAGTCAGTTCTGAATTTATTTCATTTTCTATTTCGGGAGTTAATTTCTTGATAACCAACGCCCTTTCAACTAATTGACGAATAGCAAACTTAGTTCTCATAGTAAGTAACCGTTATGTAAATAATACCAATTATCTCAGATATATTTAAGTATAAAACGTGATCCAAGCACTACTTAAGAAGTGATCTGGATCACAGCTATAGCGGACAAGTCACTTGCCATCTCAAAAAGATACAAGCTAATGATTAAGCAAAAAATAAGGATACTTTATATTTAATTAGCCTTTACCAAGTATATTCGGCAAGAATGCTTAAAGGGCTAATAATCTACAGATATCTTTTTCCATGCTCTGGCACGAAGCCATACTGGTTATATAGATTATTTTTGAACTTGAATTAGAAAAAAGTGTATTTTGTTACTGTTTTCTTAAGTATTCTGACAATCTTTAAACAGAAGTAGTCCAAGAGTAAAGATTCGACTAAGAGAGCTAATACGAATGGTCGATGCGATAAAAAAAGGATTATGGTCGAATACATCTATCCCTCAAGTAAAGAATATTTGAATAGGATGTAATTATGCAAGCAATACTCGATAATCCTCAAATTACCATTATTCGTCCGAATGGTTGTTTAGATGCTGTAAATGCCATGAAACTCGAACGCGAATTGGGTGCAGTTCTAAATCAAGCTAGTAATACATTCGTATTGATAGATATGGAAAAAGTTGATTTTATAGATAGTGCGGGTTTGATGGCATTAGTATTTGGAGTAAGAGAAGCAAAGCAATTACAGCAACGACTTTGTTTCTGCTCGGTTGCTCCTGCTCACAGAATTATTTTTGAACTTGCTGGTTTAGATAAAGTCTTTGAAATATTTGATGCAGGAAAAATTTTCAATAGTTAATATAAACGTCTTAGAAAGCTGCGAAAATGTTCCTGCTTTTTCTTCATTGAAAATAACTCTGGTAGCTATAAGAGGAAAATTTGAATAACTTTCCTGCGGACACAGCTACGAATCAATGCTAATCTTGGAGGTGAGTAGCTGTAATTACTAGAAGTAGCTAGAAAATAGCATAGTGTCTATTGCAGTAGATAAATTAATCACGTCGGATATTTCAAAACCATCCCGTTACCTGGGTAATGAGCTTTTAGCTAAACATAAACCTTGGGATACGGCGACGATACGCTGGGTATTAACGTACCCAGAAGTATATGAAGTTGGTGCTTCTAATTTAGGGCATATCATTCTTTACAATATATTGAATGTTCAGCCCCGCCAGTTGTGCGATCGCGCTTATCTACCGGGTGCGGATTTAACGGCAAAGTTAAGAACGACTCAAACACCTCTGTTTGCGGTAGAGTCAAAGCGAAGTCTAGTTGATTTCGATATTTTAGGTTTTAGCCTCAGTTACGAATTGGGGGCTACCAACATTTTGGAAATGTTGGATTTGGCTGGCATTCCTTTTACTTGGGAAGAAAGATTGCACTTCGATTACCCGTTGATTTTTGCGGGGGGACAAACTGCTACATCTAATCCCGAGCCTTATGCTGATTTCTTCGATTTTATTGCTCTGGGAGACGGTGAAGAACTTTTACCAGAGATTGGTTTAATTTTAGAAGAAGGTAAAAAAGCGAAGTTAAGCCGTCAGGAATTATTGCTGGATTTGGCACAGGTACCTGGCGTATACGTACCGCAATTTTACGATATGGCTGCTGATGGTTCGGTTTATCCCAATCGTCCAGATGTGCCAGAACGGATTATACGAAGGGTTTCGAGTCCCATCCCAGCTTATTCTATCGGTTTGGTTCCTTATGCAGAAACAGTACACGACCGTTTGACAATTGAAATACGGCGCGGATGTACCAGAGGCTGTAGATTTTGTCAACCAGGAATGTTAACTCGTCCGGCGCGAGATGTAGAACCCGACAAAGTTGTGGAAACAATTACTAAGGGGATGCGCCAAACTGGTTACAATGAATTTTCTTTGTTGTCTCTTTCCTGTTCAGATTATTTAGCTTTGAGTTCGGTAGGAATGGAAATTAAAAATCGTCTTAAAGATGAAAATATTTCTCTTTCTCTACCCAGTCAGCGAGTAGATAGATTTGATGACAATATCGCCAATATCCTTGGTGGAACCCGGAAAGGTGGTTTAACTTTTGCCCCAGAAGCCGGTACCCAAAGGATGCGGGATATTGTTAATAAAGGTTTGACGAATGAAGAATTATTAAGGGGGGTAAAAACAGCTTGGAAACGAGGCTGGGATAAGGTAAAGCTATATTTTATGATTGGCTTACCCGGTGAAACCGATGTTGATGTAGTAGGTATCGCTCAAACTGTCAGCTGGCTGAAGCGGGAATGTTGGGCAACAGGTAGAAGACTTTTGAATTTTAATATTACAATTTCCAACTTTACGCCCAAACCCCATACACCATTCCAATGGCACTCAGTTTCTACTAGCGAATTTAAACGCAAGCAAGAATTGTTGCGCTCAGAATTTCGTCGGATTCGGGGAGTAAAAGTTAACTTCACCGATGTGCGAATTTCCGCAATGGAAGATTTTGTCGGTAGAGGAGACAGAACTCTCGCAAGCGTATTACGTCGTGCTTGGGAACTAGGCGCGGGCATGGATTCCTGGTTCGACAATTTGGATAAAGCTTTTGCAGCTTGGGAAAGTGCGATCGCCGAAGCTGGTTTAGATTGGAAATACCGCAAAGTGCTTAGTGGCGAGTGGAATGTCATGGAAGGTAGCAGTGCCCCTGAGCGCCTTGATTCACCACTGCCTTGGGAGCATATAGATACCGGGATTGATAAAAAGTGGCTCAAAGAAGATTTGCAACGCGCTCTTGATGCCGCCACCGTACCCGATTGTTCCTTTGATGGTTGCTCGCATTGTGGTGTTTGCGGTACCGATTTTGGTCATAATGTGGTGGTGGAACCCCCGCCCATTCCGGAATTTGCTGGAAATTTCGTTCCCGATACTACCAAAGCTTTACGATTGCGAGTACGGTTTGGCAAACAGGATGATATGGCATTAGTCGGTCATTTAGATTTAATGAGAGTCTTTGATCGAGCCGTGCGACGAGCCAAATTACCAGTATCATTTAGCGGTGGGTTTAATCCACAACCAAGGATATCAGTAGCAAATGCTTTAGCCTTGGGAGCTACTAGCAGTTCGGAAATTGTAGATTTTGAATTAACGCGCATAATTGATATTGATACTTTTGTGCACGATCTAAGTTCCGCATTACCGAACGGCATACCTATATAT
>JBARZF010000813.1:0-9660 GCA_049649675.1 Rivularia sp. (in: cyanobacteria)
TAATCAGGTTTTCGTTAATATTTTCGGGTTCTTCTGGACGCAAGCGGACTACGAAATGAAATGCTTGTCCTCCGGCTAAAACTGCACTTCCTAGCTGTGCTTCACCAAGTACAAAACTATCACCAAATGGTTCTGTAATACTTATATGTTTATCGTTTTCGTTGGGTATATCTTCGTCTAATGGTAATCCTGTATATAAATGCAGGTACAAACGCAATCCTTTGCGGGTTCCTCGCCAGCGATAGAGTTCTACTGCACGACGAATTAAACGGCGTTGTTGATGGATATCCCAGGTAGAATCAAATTCCCAAGCAACCCAATGAGCTAAAAATGGTAGTAATGCTTGGGGTGCTGTTAAGGGGTCGAGATTCGCCCACATGGTATTAAAACTATCAATTACTGGTTGATAAGCTTTTTCAAAAATTTTCATGAAGCGACCGATAAAGTCTACTTCTCGATATAAAACTGGTAAAAAATCTAAGTATTTACTCCAGGGACGAATGTGTAAACCAAATTGTCGGCTGTGATAAATTTCTTCTCTACTTGTATCTGGATTGAGATGGAGAGTGACAATACTGCGAAAGTCCAGTTTTAATCTGTCTTTTTGAGTGGGGATAATTGCTTGTTGATCTTCAAAAAAGTTTTTGGGGATTTGGAAACGGAGAACGGCATCCATTTGTCCCCCAGGAGGTATTTCGTTACCTTCTGTACCGATTTGACACCATTGTGTAGGAAAATTTCCTTCTACTTTTAAATTTAATTCTTGGGGACGTTGTTCTAAATTTTGGATGCGTACAATCATCTCGCTTGCTTGTCCGGGATTTAAAAGCAAGCCAGAACTTAATGAATCTATACCAACTGAATCTGTAGATTTTAAACCACCCCTCGGTACAGCTTCTGGAATCTGCATCGGGGTGAGTTCGATATTAATAGTAGGACTTGAACGACTTTGAACCATGTCAGTTATCAGTTATCAGTTATCAGTTATCAGTTATCAGTTATCAGTTATCAGTTATCAGTCATCAGTTATCAGTCATTACTTATTACTCATTACTTATTACTCATTACTTATTACTTATTACTCATTACTTATTACTTATTACTTATTACTTATTACTTATTACTTGTTACCGATTAATTACGTTAATAACGTGACCGGAACGAATATTAATATCATCCCAAGAACAAACTAATCCTTGGACTCCTGGATCTATTAATGGTTCTGGTGCGCTTCGACGTATCCAGGTATTTTCTTGTTTGTGGATGGAGAAGAGTAAGATTGCACCGAGATAACGGACTCCTGGGAACTTTTGCAATAGTGCAATGATATCGGAACTGTAAACTGGTCTGCCGAATTCCCAACCTTTTCCGTCTAAACCGCCGGTGATGGGGTTTAAGTATTTATACAGGGCTGTTTTGAGATTCTGGAGGATTTCTTCTTGAGCTAAGGGGTTCTGGTAAGCTGGTTCGAGGGCGATTTCTGTTTGCACGGAAACTCCTACGTATTCTGGCTGCTCTAAATGTACTTGAACTCCTAATACACGTCTTTCATCTAAGTAAGCTAAAACTTGTTCTTCTAATGCTCTACTTAAAATAAGCTGTTCTGGAGATAAGCCTTCTCCACGATTAATTCCCTCTGTATTGGCTTGGGGAACAACTAATAAACCAACTGTACCGGGCTGTCTGAAACCTTCCGGGTTACAACGAACTCTAGCAATACCTCCTTGACTACCTGCTTGTGCTAAAACTTCAAAATCTTCTGGAGTGACTGCGCGATCGCGAGTGCGGAGGATGCGGGGTGCGCGTAATACTGCTTGTTCTAAGGATTCGGCATCGGCTCCGTTAACTGCGGGTTTATGGTTGATGACGCTGGCAACATAGGGAACGGCTGATTTTAAGGATTGTAGGGTATAGCTTTGGACGTTACCTTGTTTTCCACCTCCGGTACGGTAGACAACCATTTTGATTTCCGCACCTCGTGGAGGAACTGCTCCGTATTGATGTTCGAGATGGGTGCTTTCAATGTCGCCGATGGGGAATACTGTATCTTCTATTTTTGCTTGCTGGATGCGGGAACGGATTTGTGTTTCTTGTTTGATTTTTCCTGGTTCCCGAATCAAAGGACCAAATTGAACTGTTCCGGTGACGGAATTGATGGTGTAGTGCAGACTTTCGGAAGTCGAATCAGCAAAGTCTCTAACTTCCTGCCATCTTTGGGGTAAACCACCAGGGGGAATGACGATAACATACTCCGAATCCCGACGTTCCAAAATTGGCGATCGCTGTAGTTGGTAAGTTTGTCCTGGTGTACCATCACTAATTCCCAAACGCTCATCTTGAACTAAGGTACTATGACTGGCTCTGACAGTACCCCCAATTGTCCGTACTGATATACCAGTAATCCGGGGAGGACGATTGTAACCAAAGTCATTACTGGGATTGCTATAAACGCAGCGCAGCCAGCGACCGCGATATGATGTAAATCCGACTACGGGGAAATGTTCGGGTAAGTGCAAGCGTACTTCGGTGCCTTGGTTAGGATTATTACCTTCTTGAGCAATTTCATAGAAACTAAAACCTTTTGTTTTATCATCTTGCTCGGAGAGTAAAACAGGTTGCCATGTTTCCCCATCCCAAGCTTCCCAAGTACGGGGTGGTTGGTTTGGATTTATACCAGTTGGTGTCGCCGCAGCACCTTGGAAAATCACCTCTAAAACATTTCCATGCAGCTGGTCATCAGATTGGATTACCAAGTAAAAACAGTTACCAGGTTGCGGTTCTTCTGCAAAAATGGGTTGCTCGCTACCTTCCCAACTATCATCGGGTTGACGAGTCCATAAACTAGTGACTCTTTCCCGCAAAGTTTGGGGAATATCTTCGACGGTTTGAGCGGTGAGAACGTGTTGTAAACGAGGTTTACCGATAATTAGGGGAGAGTCGGTACTAAAGGTAATTGCTTCTGTGGTTTCAGTTCGTACCGTAGCAACTTCTACCCCCGGGGGAATAGTATAGACTTCAGGTAAATCGCAACTTAAATAAAAAGTTAATTCTGTAAATGCTGGTGCTGGAGACTGGAGACGAACTCCCAATAATTCTAAAAAAGCTATGTAATTTTTTCGAGGTACTTGGTTAAATCTGAGTAACATTTGGTCTGTTAACCAAGCAAATAATTCAACCAGCGTAATTCCGGGGTCGCTAATATTATGATCCGTCCATTCCGGACAGTAGCGAGGAATACGCATCATGCATTCTTCTACCAAATCATCGAATCTGCGATCGTCGAGATTGGGAGAAGGTAATTCAGGTAAAAAATCAAACTTCACCATTATTCTGAAGCACTAAGTAAGTAAAAAGGATAAATAAAGCTATGAATATCGGGACGGTTTTTAAGTCGATAATTAATAATAATTCTGACTTTACCTTGTATGGGGTCCGGTTCGGTAAGCACTTCATCAATAATGATGCGTGGTTCCCAAACTTCTAAAGCTTCCAGAACGTATATACGAATAAGCAATAAAGTTTCGCTATTGAGAGGAGCAAAAACCAACTCCGATAAACGGGAACCAAATGACGGACGATAAACTCGTTCCCCCATCCCAGTACGAAGAATAATCCAAATAGACTCCTCTACTTTTCTTTCTTCGCTACTCAGTTGTATTCCACCCTGCAAACTCATGGATAACGGGAAACTCCAACCCGTTCCTAAATATGGTCGTCGTTCGGTGTCATATTGTCCTGCCATAAAAAACTCCCTTTTCCAACCTTCTCCGGAACCTCACCCCGTCCTTAGTAAGGGGAAGGGGGTGAGGTTTTTTATGCATGGTGGTTTTCGCGTTAACATACCATACCTTAAAGATATGGGTATTGTGGATTTAAGTTTATTCGCCAAAAGTCGAGAGTTAATTTATGACTACAACTTACCTAAATAGGATGGTGAATTACACAAACGTTTAATTAAGCAGTAAATACTGGATTAGAGGTTATTTGAGGATTTGCAGAATATCACGGTATTGAAGGTTTAATATATAGAATCATATTCGCCGAAAGTCTAGAATTAACCCCCAATCAAAACCGTCATTTCACCCTTAGTAATCTTATTCGGAGGTCCTAAAGCTTCTAAAACAGTATCCCCCATGCGAGAAGCTGGTAAATTATTAATGAATACAGTTTTGCTACCATCAATTACCACACCAGGGCCGTGGGGAGGTATCGGTAAAGGTGTCGCACAATTGTGAATATCTGCACCACCAGAGGCAGCACTAATTGCGCTTCCCATAGTCGCCGCAGCAGTGGCTTTAGCGGTTTGTTCGGCTGCAATAGCGGCTGGCGCACCGGGGGTACCCATAGCTGCTTTAGAAGCGGTTTCAGCGGCTTTGACGGCTGTATCTGAGGTTTTTTTGGCTGATTGTAAAGCCCCTACAGCAGCCGCAGGTATACCACGCCATGCTGGTAATTTACCAATAAATACGTTAGGACTACCGGGACCTCCTGTCAATACAGGTGGTAAGGGATGCGCTACAGAGTCTGTGATTCTTGCTGCTGGTTTTCCCATTTCAGTTATCAGTTATCAGTTATCAGTGAGCAGTGAGCAGTGGGTGGGGAGTTAAGATTTAAGAATGACGAGTAAGTAATAGTAATTTTATATTCCTATGCCCAATTACCAATTACCAATTACCAACTACCAACTACCAACTAATTCAAATTAATTATTGCGCCTTTTATTTTAATATTTCCTGTTGCAGTAATATCGATGTTTCCTTTGGCATCTAAAGTCATATTTCCTGTGGAATTTACTGCTATTGATTTACCTCTATCATCCATTTTGATGGAATGTCCACCTGTGGTTTCAATTTCTATGCATTTATCGCTGTCATTAAGATATATTTTATGACCTCCTGTGGTTTGGATGCGAATACCTTTTTTACTGCTACCTTTGTCTTCTTCTACAAATTGTAAGGTGTGTCCGGTGCGAGTTTTAATGGTGCGTAAGCGGACTTTTCCTCCAACTACCGTATCATCAATTTTTTCTGGTGGTGCGTCTTTTCCATTCCATACTCCTCCAATTATGTAAGGACGATGGATGTCTCCATGTTCAAAACCAACTAATACTTCGTCGTTTACTTCTGGTAAACAATCAAAACCTCGCTGTTTGGCTGCTCCTAAAGCAACTACTCTAGCCCAATTGCTTTCATGTTCTTCTGTTAAGGTGGGAAATTTGACTTTGACTCTACCCCATCCTTCGGGATCTTTATTATTGGTGACAATTCCGACTAGGAAAGTTTGACCTGGTTGCAAGTGAACTTGTGAAGCTAAAGTTGTAAATAAATTGCTGGTACGTAAACCCCGGACGCTAAAATCGGTTTTATAAATTCGTTGACTATAAGTATGACGAGCTTCGGTAATATAGTACTTGCCATTAAAGCGCTTACCTAGCTTTTCTAGGTTAACAACTTTGCCAGGTCTAATTTTAGGATTTCCTTCACAAGCAGCATCTGCATAAACAAATTCTCCTCCCAATTCGTTACACAAAGCTTGAGCCATTTTTTCAGCTTGTTTTGCACTAAAAACGGGTTTATCTACAACAGTCATTTTGGGAGGTTGACTGAGATTAAATTTATTTGCACTATTACTTCCTTGTTTATTACCCGTAGCAGTAACTACTTTTTCAGAATTAGCTGTTGAGGTAATCAATTTTTTTTGGGTATAGTCCCAACCACGCACTTCTACAGAACTTACTTGTTCGGCACTAGTAGTACGAGTATTGAATTTGCTAATATCAATTAACCAGGTTAAATCTAAAGATTCTGGTTCTTTTTCTGGCTGACAGAAATTAATTTTTTCTCCTTGAATAAATAATTCAAATCCAATTAAAGCAGCACGTTCTCGAAGAAACTCCATATTCGTTTGATTTTCTTGAAAAACATATTCATGAGGTTCGCCGCTGTTGTCTATTTTTCCTAATTTAATATCAGCTTCACGGGCAATTTTTTTGACAATATCGCTATCAGTTACATTTAAAAAGGAACGGTTGAAACGACCACGATGTAAGCGATGAGAAATATCATATCCACGGATAATAATTGGTGCTTCTGATTTTTCATTAAAGTTAACATCAATACCTGTAATTTCACCTTCTATCAAATATTTTTCTTCACTTTCTTCCTCAAAATTAGTATCTTGAGTAGTACTAGCAGCAAAACCCAATTTTACTTTTTTACCAATTTCAAATAATTTTTCGTGACGTTTGGGTTCATGTTCGGAACGCTCATTTGTGGGAAGATAGCTATTATGAACGACCAAAGTAAACATTGATGGCAGATGTAAACTTTCTTCTATGGTTATTTGTAACAAATCTTTGAGTAACTCTGGCGATGCTGCTTTACCATCTATCTCTACCTTTGGTTGACCTAAATAAAGACTTTCTTTAGACATAAATCATTACCAATTATTATTAAGTTCTATCAGTTCAATCAAGAGCAGGATTTGGCTGACGAGCATTACCTGTGGATTGAGATTCTCTTCCTTTGGGAAGGTTATTTTTATCTACTTCTTGCAATGAAATATCTACCATTGCTCTAACTGGAGTACCGTCGGTAAGAAACATGGTTAAATTGTAAGTAAGGCTGGTAATTACACAGTGAAAATATTCTTGTCCCCATGTAAAAATATAAACTGGAGGACGTTTATCATCTTTGTTTTCAATAGTTTCTACACCTTTTTTAATTTTATTTACATATTTCATTACCGATTCTTTAGTTTCATAAGTATCAAAAAGTAATTGTTTAAGAGTAAATTTATAAGGATCGACACCAGAAAAGTTGACTTTAGGTAAAAGAGTTTCTCCTCTATTACCTTGTTCGCTTTCCCATTTAACGGTACGAGAAAAACTAATATCTGTGGGATTAAACATTAATTCTATATCCTCAGATTCCCCGTTATAAGCCTTCAATTTTGCTTTCACTAATTGCGGACTTTTTTTATTGGTAACTATAATACTTGGAGTTGTCATTTTTTTCTTTTTCTCGTAAATTACAAATTAATCATATTCATCAGCCAAAACTACCAAGGTAAACGTCCGAAAGAAACACCAAGTCGTTCTTTTTCGATTTCTAAACGTTGTCGTAATCTCAAATAAATTTCATGAGCTAAAACTTCTAAATCTTGAGTATCTTGTTGTTCATTTTTGGTTTTATCTGCTTCATTAGTAAATGAGGGATTTTGTATAGTTTCAGATATTGGTTCGATATCTCTAGCAATATCGGATGGGGTTACTTCTCGATTTTTATTAAAGTTTTTTACTTCTGGAATACGCTTCGGAGCAATTCTAGGTGAATTCGATGAGGTTTGAGAAATATGAGAAAATCCAGAGTTATAAGAATCTGTTTCTTCAGCACCAAAATCAAACAATGTTGTAAAATCATCGCTTTCGCTGCTTTCACTATTTAATAGTTCTTCAATATTTGACCATTGGGAAGGTACTTCGTTAGTAGTATGATGATTACTCTGCTTACGAAAGATTAAAGTTGATGATGAATAATTATTTGTAGAAGATGGGGTAATTTTGTGATTTATATTTTCTGATTGCTTACTATCTGAAGAATTTAGTAACGAAAGTCTTTGTTCCCCAACTTCTAAACCCAAGGGAGAGGAAGTTAACAAGTTAGATTCAGGAGATGAAATAACTTGAGATGCTTTTTTTTGTAATACAGTATTGGGCGTTTCTGGTAAAATCGATTTTTCTAAACTTGGTTGAATAATTTCTTCAGCTTTCTTACCGCTATTGATATGTTGTAAGACATCAATATTTTGCTGAGTATCTTTAGCGTTAACTACAAATTCTCCAGGGCTTAACATTGCTGGAACGGTATCGGAAGGTGCAATTTGTTCGTTACTTTCAACCTTCGATTCTATAACTTTTCCACCAGTAGCATAACCTTGAATTGTTTGTTTTTTATCTATTTGTTTTTTATCTAAGATATTATTGAATTTATGATTAAATTTATGATTAGATTTATGATTAATATCCGATTTATTTTCAGATTCTTGTTCTGTGGTGTCAATTTTTTGAATATCTGGTTTATTTTGCTCTACTGATAAATCCGGATTTGTAAGAGGAATTTCAGTTTCGGAAGATGATTCTAATAAATTTTCTGGAAAATCTTCATGATTGAGTACATTTGATATTTTAGTATTTATCTCAGATGTTGATTCTATTGGTAGAATTGTTTCATCTTTTTTACCTTCTGGACTTTCTACATTAGGTATTGTTTGAATTATATTATCAACGTCAGGAGAATAACTGGGAGAATATTGTTTTCTTGATATATAATTAGTTTGTTCAATTTCTGAGGATACAATATCTGTTGGTTTTGGTATTGATAGCTCAGTATTTACATCGCGTAACTTTGGTTCTATTAGCTCATCATTATCGGTGATATCAGATATTTTAGCTTTTTCCTGACTTTGGAATATCTCCTGAGTGATATTTTCTAGCTGTTCAAAATCATCAGATATTTGTTTAACTTCTAAATTTTTAACATCTGTGAATTGAGATTCTGTTGACTCTTCTTGGAGAATTGGTAACTTTTCAGATTGAGTTAAATCTGGGATAAATTGATTGTTTTGTGCTTCATTTGTAGATGTGGTGATAGATTGCGATCGCGGTAAATTAGAAAACTGCTGATTGCTGTTTGTTTTTGAAATATTAAATTGATTGTTGCTAGGCGATATGATGTTATCTAATGAAATTCCTGTTTGTATTGAATCTTGATTGTCATTATCTTGATGGTTACTAGAATCATTGATTAATGTAGCTGGTTCTTTTAATATCGGTGAAGCAATAAAAGTATTTTCTGATAATTCTTGATTATTTGATGATTCATTGAGAGTTTGAGATTCTAAAAAATATTTTTTTTGTATATCGCTGTTTACAATATCTGGATATAAGTTACTTTGATTATCCTGATTTTCTACTGAGATAAATTGAGTAGTTTGTGTTCCGCTTGTTGTTGAGGTGATAGGTTGGGATTGAGAATTACTAGTTGAGATAATGTTGTCTAAAGGAATTTCTGCTTGTTTTGTAGTGTCAGGTATAGGAAAATTTGAATCATAATTGATTGAATCTCGATTGTTATTATTTTGATTATTACTAAAATCATTTACTAAAGTTGATGGTTCTTCTACTGTTGGTGAAGTAATATTATTAGTTTGTTCAACTATTGATGATTCGGAAGTTAGTAAATTAGATGTATTATCAGAAATTAATTCTGCTTTTCGGTTCTGTATATCAAAGGAATCGAGTTCTCCCAAAAATTGCGTATTTTGATTCTTATCCTCATATTCCACTACTTGTGAATTATCATCTTGCAAAAATAAAGAATCAATTTTAGTCTCTGAATTATCTTCTGTTATTGATGATGATTCTAAAATGATGTTATTATCTGATTCTGTGGCATTTTGATTTATATTTTTATTTGATAATGTAATATTATTAGTTTTTTCAACTATTGATGATTCGGAAGTTAGTAAATTAGGTATGTTATCAGAAATTAATTTTGGTTTTAGGTTCTGTGTATCAAAGGAATCTAGTTCTCCCAAAAATTGCGTATTTTGATTCTTATCCTCATATTCCACTACTTGTGAATTATCATCTTGCAAAAA
>JBARZF010000814.1:0-3075 GCA_049649675.1 Rivularia sp. (in: cyanobacteria)
CCCCCATGTGCTACTGCTTCAAAGGGTTTGTCTAGTTTAACTTTTTGTCTGCCAAAATAAGATATTATCAGTTGCTGTACGGCTTGAATTTGACAGCTACCTCCCACTAACAACACCTTTTCGATGTCTGCTTTGCCGATACCTTTACTCAAACTAATTGCCAACACTTCATCTAATGTCTGTCGCAGTTGCTCTAATAACTGACGATTCTCTAAAATATCTGCTAATTCATCGCGGTTTAACTGTAATTCGTAAGACATAAAATTTTCATCATCAAACCAAGATTCCTTTGCTTCATTATCCGTAGAAAGCCTCATTTTCAATATTTCGGCAATTTCCAACAAATTCTGATAACCAACTTCCCCTACTTCTTCCCGACTCGAACCAGTTTTTCTCAGATAATCTTCGACAATCCAGTTATCGATATCTATCCCACCCACAAAAGCATCCGACTTGGCGATAACTTCCGCACGTACAGCAGCAGATTCAGAATTACTTTTGACGGTGCGTACCAAACTTAAATCTAAAGTTCCACCACCGAAATCCACCACCAAAACCAAGCTACCGGGGCGCTTAACAGCATAACCCAAAGCTGCTGCTGTCGATTCATCAACAATTTGCAATTCGGGAATATCCAGCTTTTCCCCCAAACCGTTAAACCAATGCAAATATCGTTCAAACGCACCCACGGGAACCGTAAAAATTACTCTACTCGGTTCCAACTGTTGCTTTACCTGTCGCCAAATTTCCTGTAGAAACAGTTCCGATATAGCTTCAGCGTTGTAATTAACATCATCCAAAACGCGGGGAGGGGGAACAAAATCCGCCGCTAAATCCCGTTTAAAAGCTTGAAAAAAACGTTGTGGCTGACTAAAACCCAACCTTTGAGCGCGTACAGGCTCGCCAAAAATCAAATTATTTTGTGATTTGACAAATACCTGAGAAGGAATCACGCTAACTTCGTTAAAGCGACGAGAAAGCGAATCAAATTTTAAAGTACGCGGTTGTTGAGTAATTGCGTCAGTAGTGCAAACAACCGTGTTGCTAGTTCCGAAGTCGATGACAATCATATCAGTGAGCAGTTAACAGTGAGCAGTGAACAGTTAGGAGTTATATTTTTCTTGTAGGGTGTGTGACGCGATTAAGAAAATATCTACGTAGTTATAAGTTAAATAAGCGCGTCACGCACCAACGCTGGTATTGTAATTGTTGTAAATGCTGATTTTTTTAACGCAGAGGAGCGCAAAGGTTAAGGCAAAGGAGCGCAGAGTTTTATTTTCCCCCCATCTCCCTCACTTCCCACCCGGAAGAGTACGACTAACTTTAGCGGGACAAAGAATGTTACCTTGATGTTGATATCCAATAAAGCGGATGTAAACGATTTCACCTTCTGCAATATCTCCGGTATCTGGTTGATGGATTTGGGGATTGTATTCTACTTGTTCCCAAGGTTTTCCGATGGGTTGGTAATCCCATTCTTTTAATAGGTTGTCGAGAGGGGTGAAGCTGGAAAGTAAATTTTTCGCTGGTAATTCTGGTTTTACGTTTACCATTTGATGAATGCTGGGATAATTGACGAGCAAAGTTTGCAATTTTTCAAATGTTGATTTACGAAATTCCTGGGTTAATTCAACTTGCTGCTGCTGTAATTCGGAATGCAAACGTAAACCATCTTTTCGCAAAGTTTCTTTTTCTTGAGTTAATTGCTGTAACTGCTGCTGTAAATCCAAACATTCCCGACGCTTAATTTCTAACTGCGGATGTGGTGGAAGAATCCCGAGTTTATCAAGAAAGTTTCCTAATGGGATTGAGAGCGCGATCGCAATTCTTTCCAATTCATCCAAACTCAGCGAATTACCGTCACCGTCTCGCAATTCCCACATAGCAGAATTGCTCAAACCAGATTTTTGTTGCAACTGATTCCAATTAGCAATCTTATTTCGACGCATTAACTCTAAAAGTAAATCGTCATTGCGATTTCCCGTAGCGTAGATTTTAGCTAAAACAAACCGGAGAGTTGCAACGGCTGCGACTAGGATGAGGATGAATATTAGTGATGTGTAGATGATTGTCATAATTAATGTAGAGACGTAGCACTGCTACGTCTTGCCAACGTATACTGCACTTGAATGTAATTGCGAACTGTTTCAACCGTTTTTATTTTTCAAAGATTGATTTTCAGTTGAGGTAATATTTTCTTCCCCTTCGTAATATTCGGGAAGCAATTCTTGACTTTCTACTTCTCCTAAAGCGTCTTCAATTCCAGAAGTGGTTTCAGTACAACCAGCACCGGAAGCGCCGATGACGGTTTCAGTAATTTTACCGTCTTTACCAATGCGGTACTCTACTTTCCTATACTCAGTCATGTTTTTTCCTCTGGGTAGATATTTACAGTTATAACAATAGTTTTGACCTCTCTCCAAACCTCTCTCCTAGGAGGAGAGAGGTTTTAAGTCTTGCTCCCCTTCCCTCGTAGGGAAGGGGTTGGGGGTTAGGTTTGCGGAATCCTCTCCAATATCCCCGATCCAAAAACCTTATCTAATTCCAAATAATCGAGATGCACGTAACCGATATGACAGTGACAGGTATCGTTGCTACAGGGACGCTCTTGTAAAACTTCTTGCCAATCTTGGTCATAAATATTACCAATTGGCTCCTTGATAAAATGACATCTTCGCATGGTACCTTCACCGTCAACGGAAATAGTAGATTTACCAGCGCGACAGGAGCGTCCGAAGCTGGGATAATGATGGGTGTTGAGGTGATAAAGTGGGTCGATAGAGGAGAAAAAACTTCTATCTTCTGGTGATAAATTGGGAAGTTCTTTTTTAACGGCATTTATCCACAGATAAACGTGTGACGGTAACTCCTGACGCAAAGCTGCAATTTCGTTTTTGTACTGGGGGAAACCGACAACACCCGCACTAAAACGAATTCCACGCTTATCTAATTCCAGACATTGGGAAACATAACTTTGACGGGATACCCATTCTGGATGAAAAGTTGCCCATAACGCTAAACTTTCCTTGTTGCAATCTTCCACCCAATCCAAATTACAGGAAAGATTGGTTTGAA
>JBARZF010000815.1:0-4439 GCA_049649675.1 Rivularia sp. (in: cyanobacteria)
GATTAAATACCTAGCTTCTTCAGGTGCTTGTTGTTCGCTAACGGTAGTTAGAACCATCAGCGCTACCCAAACGGGTAAGTCGCGAATATTTCCCAGTTCATTTAAATATACCCTTCGGACTTGAGGACTGTTGAGTTGTCCGCGATGGGGATAAATATCGCTTTGTTCTGTATTCCGGGATGGATAAATTATCACTACTTGCCAGTCGTTGAACCTGTCACGGTTATAGTAGAAATATAGTGAGGATTCTGCAAATACTCGTTCGTAAAGTCTTTCGTCCTTTTGAAATTGTACTTCGCAGAAATATACAGCACCTGGACTTTCATTTTCCGGCGGGAGAAACACCCCATCGATTTCAAATTTCGGTTCTTTAACGGCTACTGAATCAAATCTATATTCGGATGCATTGTCTGGTGGGTTTGTCAACAATTCAAACAGTAAACTAGGGTATTGTTGAAACAGTTTGTAAAATATTGAATCTCGGCGCATGAGATGATTTTATTGATTTTTAACATTATTAATAACATTTTTTTGTTCGCGGTAATAAAATAATAAGGTACGTTAAGCTTCAGCTCTAACGTACCGTTTTTAAATGATGAATTGTAATTAATTTTATTGGTGAGGAATATGCTTAACAAGTTCCCGCAATCACTCGGTTAGGAAATAATCCAAACCAAGAAAATTTCTCTTTAAAAAACAAAGCGCTTTTGTTAACAACATTTTCCCAAAGAAAGTTTGCCAACCATACACCTATACTTTGTCCAATAAAAGCACCAACGGTACCACCAATTGCTCCACCAATAGCAAAACCAATTGGACCACCGATAGCTCCACCAATCAATCCACCAATAGCTGTTCCTGCCGTAGCACCTACCTGTGTTGCAAGTTTACAAGATTGCTCTAAAAAAGCCATCTTCGCTTCTTCTGAATCAAATTTGAAAACAGGCTTTTTACCACTGTTTATTTTATTGACAACTTTTGTTTGCAGTATTTTGTCTTCTTTTATTCTTTCTGCTTTGACTGCTAGCATGGTATATCCGTATTTATTAAACGACAATTAGTAAATCAATATACTCAGTATCAAGGATTATTTTTATATCGTCAAGGAATTATAGAATGAATTCTTGTGGGATAGGCTTGCAACCTGTTCTTAGTTAAAATTTTTTATATTCCACTTAATTGAAAATGGTGCGTTACGGCTTATCAAAATATCTCGTTTACCCGCAATGTTTTCAATGCCGTAACACACCCTACAAGAAACAAGGATCTTTATGATGCAAAGGTAATTTTTCTATATAAGCAGCGTGAGAAATATTGATAGGTAACGGTTGAAAATCATTTTGCTCAATTTGTATTTGCAAGTCGTCAGGAATATTCAATTTACCAATCTGTTTTTTAATAGCTATTTCCCAAAATAATTTCTAGAGGTAATTCATCATCAAAATCATCTGACATTGTGACTTTACCTTCCCATCCCCCAGGAGTTCTAGGTTCTCTATTTTCTTGATAGGGAATCATTCTAATTACTGGTTTTCCTGCTTCAGCAATAATTACGTCTTCCCCTGCTAAAACAGCTTCGATTAATTTAGAAAGATTGGTTTTAGCTTCATGGATATTAGTAATTCGCGTTGTTAGACTTAGCTAAACTTGGTTTATTCTAGCTTGTAATTCGGATAGGAAGGAAGTTGTTGAAGAGATGGAAGAATGATTTAGTTAGTAGGTTGGGTTAGACACGTTTAAGAATTTGGCTTGTAACGAGAATTTTTTGATCGTGTCGTAACCCAACATCGTGATGATGAAAAATATTAAGAAGAAGAATGTTGGGTTACGGTTCAAATATAAATTATTTACTCAAAACTTATATCCGTATGAACCGTGAAGCCAACCTACAAGCTAACTTTCAAGCTCTTCAATCCAAGCTTCTAAATCAGCCATACTGCTAAAATCAGGCAATGCTTCTCCAAGATTTTCTAACTGTTCTAAGGAAAGATTTTCAACAAGCTGACAAACTGATTGAGGTAATTCTCCTACTCGTGAAATTAGTTGACGGAGGATAAGCGATCGCAATCGCGCTTCTGCTCCTCTTACTTCTTCCATTCTCACAATCACTCGGTTAGGAAATAATCCAAACCAAGAAAATGCTTTTTTGAAAACCAAAGCGCTTTTATTAACAACATTTTTCCAGAGAAAGTTTGCCAGCCATACACCTATACGTCCAATTAAAGCACCAATGGCACCACCAATAGCTCCACCGATAAATCCGCCAATTGGACCACCAATAGCGGTTCCAGCTATAGCACCAATAGCCGATCCTGCTACAAAGCCTACCTCTGTTGCAAGTTTACAAGATTGCTCTAAAAAATCTATTTTATCTTCTTCTGATTCAAATTTGAAAACAACCTTTTTACCACTGTTGATTTTATTAATAACTTTTGTTTGCAGTATTTCGTCTTCTTTGAATCTGTCTGCTTTAACTGCTAGCATGATGTATCCGTATTTATTAAACGACAATTAGTAAATCAATATACTCAGTATCTATAATTATTTTTATATCGTCAAGGAATTATAGAATTTTTGTGGGATAGGCTTCCAGCCTGTTGTTGGTTAAAATTTTTTATTTTGCACTTAATTGAAAATGGTGCGTTACGGCTTATCAAAATATCTCGTTTACCCGTAATGTTTTCAGTGCCGTAACACACCCTACAAGAAATAAGTTTATAAGCACTAATTTAACTATAATCTACGGCGATTTTGCTGATTTTGACAGCCAGCAACGCATTTTCCCGCTCCGTTAAATTCCATTGTTTTTCCGCTTAAAGGAAGGTAAACGGGTGCATTGGTTGCTTGAATAAATTTGTCAGTTTTAGTATTGGGAATCACCTTGGACGATCGCGTTGCTGCTTCGTTAGCGTGTGAGGCTATTACCGACTTGGGTTTGATCAATTTATTAACTACATAAGCTGCTTCTTGGGGTCCAGTGGTGAAGGTATCTCCGATGTTAATCACTACCAATTCAGCACCATATTGGTTCCGTACTACGGTTTTTTGTTCTGCCGTAACGCCGGTATCCCCCGATAAATAGACTACCAAACCATTCGTAAATCTAAGCACATAACCAGTAGGGGGTCCTACATAAGCAGTCAAACCAGCAGCTTTTAAGTTTTCTCCCAATTCACCTTCGATAAAGTCACTACTCAATCCATTTGAGTGAACCGCAGGTACGGTAGTAATTTTAACGCCGCCGACATCAACTGAAGCACCGAAACGGACAAGCTGTACTGAATTGCGAACGCCACCATTAGCTTCTACCTTGTTTGCGAGAAAACTGCTCATCTCGCTGCCGACAACAATTTTAGCGTTTTTTGCCACAGCTATATTCACGCTGTTGGACTGAGGTGTTACGCTAACTTCTACATTTGGTTTGCCACATTTACCCGCATTGACAGAAGGTATATGGCGATCGCCTAAATGATCTCCATGAACATGACTTATTAATACTGCATCAATTTTCCCAAGTCGTCGATCTTTTGCACCAGCAACGGTTCTGCCTGCATCGTAAACTAGTCGGGTTCCATTGGGATCTTCAAATATCAGTGCGCGATCGAAAGCACAAAATTCGCCATCGTGACTTCCTACAGGTGTAACTTTTACGGATGCGGCTTGAGCGGGGCTAGCAATTATTTGGGCTGCAATTAGTGCGATCGTTCCAAAAAAATATTTCACGTTCAATTGTTGAAAAGTCTTAATTGAATTTCATCATAAATCGATGAGTTATCTTAATCAAACAGTCTAGAGATTGAGTAATTGAATTCTAAATTACTTATTTGTTTATTCTTTTGCCGCTGTAAAATTAGATATTATGCTGCCTTCTTAATTGCATTCCCCGGTAGATTAGAACGATAACGAAGAATGTTGGGTTACGGTTCAAATCTAAATTATTCGCTTTAAACTATATCTCGAAAGTGAACCTAACCCAACCTACAAGCTTAATTGAAAATGGTGCGTTACGGCTTATCAAAATATCTCGTTTACCCGCAATATTTTCAGTGCCGTAACACACCCTACAATTTAATTAGTTAAGAGTGAGAAGTTAGGAATTAAAAATTTTCTACCCCCTCTCCCCTCTCTTCCCCCTCTACCCCCTCTAAAAATACTCAAGCGATCGGCACAGCATCAGATAAGTAAATATCCTGAATCATGTGGAATAATTTAACACCATCTTCAAACGGACGCTGGAAGGCTTTACGTCCGGAAATTAACCCTGTACCTCCAGCACGCTTATTGATAATTGCGGTACGTACTGCTGATGCAAAGTCGTTTTCACCGGCTGCACCACCTGAGTTAATTAAACCAGCGCGTCCGCAGTAGCAATTTAATACTTGATAGCGGGTTAAATCGATGGGGTGATCTGTAGTTAATTCGGTATAAACTTTTTCGTG
>JBARZF010000816.1:0-9119 GCA_049649675.1 Rivularia sp. (in: cyanobacteria)
TGGTAATTTTGCTTATTACTTTTTAAGAGACTATAGTGCTTAATGTACAGTTATCAGCAGCACTACCATGTCAAATATCAACGGTACGATAATGCAGTATTTCCACTGGTATATTCCCGATGATGGAATGCTGTGGGATAAAGTGGGTTCAAGAGCCAAAGAGCTAAGTGACGCGGGTTTTACAGCTATGTGGCTTCCACCTGCTTATAAGGGAATGGGTGGAACTTACGATGTGGGATATGCTGTTTACGATATGTACGATTTGGGTGAATTTGAACAGAAGGGTTCGATTCGCACAAAGTACGGTACTCGTCAGGAATATTTAGATGCTGTCAAATCTCTGCAAAGTGCGGGAATTCAGGTTTATGCAGATACTGTATTAAATCATCGGATTGGTGGTGATGATACGGAAATCGCTAAAGCAACTCCTTTTTCTCAAAATGACAGGTTAAATCCTAAAGGTGGGATGCGAGATATTAAATGCTATACCCATTACAAGTTTCCCGGCAGAAAAGGAAAATATTCTCAGTTTGAGTGGCATTGGTGGCATTTTGATGCGGTAGATTACGACGAATACACTCAAGATTCTTCAACTATATATCTACTCGAAGGTAAGCTGTTTGATGATTATGTTGCTTTGGAAAACGGCAATTTCTCTTATTTAATGGGAAGCGATTGCGATTTTCAAAGCAAGGAAGTCCAAGATGAAGCGATTAATTGGGGTAAATGGTATCTCGATACAACGGGTGTAAATGGTTTCCGCTTAGACGCTATCAAACACATTTCATCTTGGTTTTTCCCGATATGGCTGGATGAAATGGAGCGTCATGCCGGTAAAGAATTATTTACCGTCGGTGAATATTGGCATAATGATGTTGGTACTTTGCACTGGTATGTTGATGCGGTGCGTGGAAAAATGTCGGTTTTTGATGTACCGCTACATTATAATTTCCACTACGCCAGCAAATCTGGTGAAAGCTACGATATGCGCCGCATTTTTGATAATACGTTTGTGCAGCAACGTCCTACCCATGCCGTTACTTTTGTCGAAAATCACGATTCACAACCGTTGCAGGCTTTGGAAGCTCCCGTGGAACCTTGGTTTAAACCTTTGGCATATGCTTTGATTTTACTGCGTCAAGAAGGTTATCCCTGTGTATTCTATGCCGATTATTACGGTGCGGAATATGAAGACTATGGAAGAGACGGCAATCGCTATCCGATTTATTTACCTTCCCATCAGTGGCTGATTGATAAATTCCTCTATGCCCGTAAGCATTTTGCCTACGGCTATCAGTATAATTACTTTGACCATTGGGACATTATTGGATGGACAAGATTAGGTAATCAAGAGCATCCCCAAGCAATGGCAGTAATTATGAGCAACGGAGCGGGGGGAAGTAAATGGATGGAAGTCGGTAAACCCAACACCAAATTTTACGACTTAACCGAACACGTCAAAGAACCCGTTTCTACTAACGAGTGGGGTTGGGCTGAGTTTCGCTGTAATGGCGGTACTGTTTCCGTGTGGGTGGAACAGTAATTCAGTGAGCAGTGAGCAGTTATCAGTGAGCAGTTGTGGGGTTTTTGGTGGGAAAATTAAAGGTTAATAGTTAGTGGTGTTATGTTTCATTCATTTTGACGGGTTGTAGAGACGTTATATATAACGTCTCCCAAATATAAGCGAAAAAACGAACCCGTTAAATTTAATGCAATCAATTACTAGTACTCCACCACATAAGTTATCAGGGGTATCCAGGAGTGCGTTAACGTTAGCGAAGCGTGCCCGAAGCATAGTGTGTCCGTCAGGACATGCTTAAGCGCGTAGCGAATTACCACCAGGGAGCGAGACGCTCCCACTACATTTCTTTTACCCAGCAAATTTAATGCAATCAAAAGCGAGTGAGATGCAACTGCCTCCCTTGAAAATAAACCGAAAACTTAAAACATAGAAAATTAATTTATTGCATATGAACTTGCGGTACTCAATTGTTAACTGCTAACTGTTAACTGCTAACTGATTACTGCTCGCTGATTCAAAATTTGTTATCGTAGATGCTTTTTAAAAGCTTGCCCTGATGATATGTTGTTAATAACAGATTAATGTACCCCTACAATTAATCTAGTTAATTGTCAATTATTATCTATCAATTGTTAATTGATAATTGATAATTGATAATTGATTAAAATTTCTGTCCGGCGAAAATTGAACGCACTTCTCCGTTGCGACGAATGATGGCTTCTCCGTTGGCTACGTCTACTAATGTCCAACCGCTAGCACCGATGGTTTCGCCTTTTTGGACGCGACGACTTACGCCGTTAACTTTAAATAATGCCGCAGATTGTTCTCCTAGTTCTAACAATCCTTCCAAGACGTGGGAAGATGTTGGAAGGGTTGCAACTTTTTGCTGTTTGGTTTCTACTGGCTTTTCAACTGGTGTGGAAACTTCTGGTGATGGTGCGATAGGTGCAGCCGCTTTCATTTTAGGTATTTCGGGAGCTTGCTTGACGCTTACGGGTTTGTTTTTTACTGCTACTGGCTTAATTTCTCTGATAGAAGCAAAAGCTGCAATCTTTTCTGGTGCTTTGGCTTTTGCTACTTTTACGGGTGCGCCTTTTTTAGTATCTTCAGATGGTTTTGGTGCTGCTTTGGATGCTGTTTTTACTGGTGGTAAAGGTGTTGGTGCTGGTGCTTGCGCTATTGCTGGAGGTGCGTAACGCATTGGCTGCGGTGCTTGATACACGGGGATGTAAATTCTTTCTACAACTCTGGTGTTGCGAGTTACTGGTTTGGCGTTGTTGGCAATCTTTGGCGCTGGAAGGTTTGCAACTGGTTGGTTTGCAACTGGTTGGTTTGCATAAGCTAGGGTTGCTTGATTTGCCGGTACGGGAGTTGCGATCGCGATGTTGTTCGCGGATGCTCTATTCTGTGTATCTTGCTGTCTATCGATAATTTCTAGGGCACCGAGCATATAGTCTACTAAGTCGGTTCTGATTTGGGCTTGGGTAGGTGCTGAGTTTGACGCTTCTATTACTTTCTGCTGTAAAGCAGGTTCTTGCAAGGCAAATTGCAGCGACTTGGAGGTAAGACGATTTAATAAACCGCTGCTAATAGCCCAGTTGATAGCGGCTACAGCCAATCCTAAACCTGCTCCGGCTTTTAATATTTGTGCGAGGTTGCGCCAAATTCGACGGGATTTCTTGACTTTAGCTGTTTTAGGAACATTACCACGTAAAGGGCTATCGAGTTGAGCTTCAATATGCCGTTGCTGGGCTTCTTTTAAGGGACTAATAATAGTCGGTGGTGGAACTACCTGCGGTAGTGTCCCTTGATGAAGAATTAACTGTTGTGCTGGTTGAACTATTTGCTTGCTCAGACTACCTTTGCGATCGAGAATGCAGTCAATATCAGAAAAAAGTTCGTCCATCAAACCATCTGCATAAATGTCCATCGTCCAAGGTTCGCTGACAATTAACTCTTCAGAGGGTTCTGGAATTACGAGATTTTTACTAGCTGTTTTAGACATAATAGTTTCTAGGTATTAATCGGTATTAATTCGCTGCGGTAGGGCGATTCATCAAATATTTACTATGAAGGAATTGTTATGAAGGAATTACCCTTTTAAATGTGCCGTTGTAAATGCGAATAAAAAGAACTGCTCCTCACTGAGACAGTTACGGAGAGTTCATCAAGTTTAAGTATCTATTTCAACATATACCAGGGAGGTATTAATGATTTTTTCATTTTTAGTATGTTATTAATCATACCTGTCTTTCCGGATACAAATACTACTATACTCGTGCTTCATGAAGATTGTCTTCATGTTAAAGCTGGAGATTCAGTCTGGCTATGGTTTTTACGCAATTCTAGATATATAAGTAAAGCATTTACATCGGCGGGATTGACTCCACCCGTCCGTGCTGCTTGACCGATGGTGAGCGGTTTTACCTTGTTCAGCTTTTCACGCGCTTCTTTGGAAAGGGTATCAATGGAGTTGTAATCCAAGTCTCTAGGGAGGGGACGATTTGCTTGACGAGCAACTTGATCGATTTGATTCTGCTGTCTGGCTAAATAGCCGGAATATTTGATATCGATTTCTGCACCTTCTTTTTCGGCACGTTGTAAATCGACATTTCCCAATCCATGTTTAATTAAGTCAGCGTAATGAAATTTGGGACGACGTAATAAGTCGGCAAGGGTAATTGAACCTTTGATAACCTGCCCGGTGTCTGCCACTAAAGATTTCCCTACCTCATCTTTTTCCTTAACCCGTTTAGCATACAGCCGTTCTTTTTCGGCGATAATATTCTCCTGCTTGCTGCTAAATAATTCCCAACGTCGGTTATCAATCAAACCAATTTCTCTTCCCAGGGGAGTCAATCTTTGATCTGCATTATCGGAGCGCAGCAGCAAGCGATATTCCGATCTGCTGGTTAAAACCCGATAAGGTTCGCGCAAATCTTTGGTACACAAATCGTCAATTAACGTACCGATATAGCTTTGCTCGCGGGGGAAAACTATCATCTCCTCGTTGCGAACAAATCTCGCGGCATTAATTCCGGCAACAATTCCTTGAGCTGCGGCTTCTTCGTAGCCAGTTGTACCGTTGACTTGTCCCGCACAAAATAAACCGGCGATTTTTTTGGTCATTAGGGTGGGAAAACACTGAGTTGCTGGTAGGTAATCATACTCAACAGCATAGGCGGCACGTAACATTACGCAGTTCTCCATCCCCGGAAGAGTACGTAACATACGTAGTTGCAAATTTTCAGGCAGACCTGTGGAAAACCCTTGGATATAAAGTTCGGGAATATCTCTTCCTTCGGGTTCAATAAAGATTTGATGACTTTCCTTATCGGCAAAACGAACAATTTTATCTTCAATGCTCGGACAATAACGCGGCCCCTTGGCATCTACCCAACCACCATAAACCGGAGAAAGATTGAGATTATCGCGAATTAATTGATGAGTTTCGGTCGTGGTGCGCGTCATATAACAAGGAAGCTGTTCCTTTTCCACCCAAACTTCCGGATCGAAACTAAACCAGCGAACATCTTCATCACCCGGTTGCGGAGTCATTTTGCTGTAATCAACCGTGCGCTTGTCTACTCGTGCGGGAGTACCAGTTTTGAGACGACCTGTTTCAAATCCCAAACGCTGTAGAGTTTCCGTCAAACCAACTGCTGCGAATTCTCCAGCCCGTCCGGCTGCCATTGATTTATTGCCAACCCAAATTCGTCCTCCCAAAAAAGTACCTGTGGTGAGGACAACAGCTTTGCATTCAAAAGCCACGTCAAAATAGGTTTGAACGCCGATAACATCATCGTTAGCGCCCAAAACCAAATCAGTTACCATCGCTTCACGAATGCTTAAATTTTCTTGATTCTCAACAATTCCCTTCATTACCAACGCATACTCGCGCTTATCAGTTTGAGCGCGTAATGCCCATACCGCCGGACCTCGCGAAGAATTGAGAATTCGTTTTTGCACGTAAGTACGGTCTGCCATTTTCCCGATTTCCCCACCGAGTGCATCAACTTCGTGGGTTAACTGAGATTTCGCCGGGCCGCCCACAGCGGGGTTACACGGTTGCCAAGCAATTTTATCCAAGTTAAGCGTTAATAGCAGGGTACGACAACCCAGCCGTGCAGTAGCTAAAGCCGCTTCACAACCAGAGTGACCTGCACCGACAACTATGACATCAAAAGAGTCTTGGAACTCAACACAATTGTGCATGGTCTTACTTAGAGTTCAGCATCATTTAGGATTAATCTAATTTTAACCGATACAGTCAATTAATGATTGTACAGTGTTGATAAAATACCCAGCAAAACCCCGATTATTTTTTTATAAAAAGAAAATTATTAAAGTGAAGTATTAGTTACGTGTAAAAGATTTTATTGAATTATCAGACTATATTTATTGTATAAATATTGTATAAAATATGGTTATTCAAGTATCAAATATTACGTTATAAATCAATGAAAATAAGATTTAAGATCGCATTTAGCGAAGTAGCTATTTTGATAGTTGCTACATATTTAGTTGTAATTTTAGCTGCTAGCGATCGGGTTGCTTATAGCCAGACAAGTACAGATATTGAAATTGTTGAAAACTGTTTGATAAATAGACTCTTAAATAAGAAATGTGCCGTTCCACCAAAACCAATAATTCTTCCAACACCAACCATTTCACCTACTCCAACACAGCCTTTAACAGCTAAAGAAAGATTTATCGCAGCATTGACAAAAAAGTTTACTATAATTCCTCAACCCGATAGTTACGAATATATTTTGCTGCGTGCTTATGGTGCGCCATTTGTCAATTTACAGTCAATAATTAAGCTACCAAAAAAAGTTGTCTTTGCAAACGATAAAGAAACTAAAGAATTTCAAGATACCATCACAAAAGGTAAAGTAGCAGGTACTATAAACTGTTATTTACAAAAATCAGCCGCCGACGCTTTAAACAAAGCACGCAGTCAAGCAAGATTTCGACTTAAATCTGGATATGCAACAAGCGACTGTATTCGCAACTTTGCTACAACCGCCAGATTTTGGAGAAAATATACGAATTCCAGAACATTAGATTTAGTAAAAAAAGGTAAAGAAAAAAGAATTCTGGGTACAGTCGCACCACCAGGAGCTTCACAACATTTATGGGGATTAGCAATTGACTTAAGAGCAAATAATAAAAAGCAAATAGCAGCATTAAATAAAAATGGTTGGTTTCGTACCGTAGAATACGACGTACCCCATTGGAGTTATGTCGGTTATCCACCAGAAAAATTAATTGAATTAGGTTTTCATAAAAAAATTATCCGAGGAGTTACTTATTGGGTAACACCGTTGTGAGTTAAGAGTTAGGAGTTAGGAGTTGGGAGTTAGGAGTTAGGAGTTAGGAGTTAGGAGTTGCTGAAATAACAACTAACATTTCAAATACTAGCGAGCAAGATGCTCGCACTCCCATTTCAAGAATCACTGATAATTGCTTACTGTTGACTGCTCACTGCTCACTGCTCACTGTTTACTGTTGACTGCTCACTGATAACTGCTCACTGTTAGATGCGATTAAATTTTGGGAAAACTAAATTTATCGTTGCATTATCGGGATTACAGCAATGCATCAAGATTTAATACGTCATTTTTTAACAGATATCAGTCAAAACAGAGATATAAATCCGCTTTTAGTAGAGCATTCAGATAAGCTCGATCGCAATTTTGGTTTGTGTTTAAGAGATTTCGCAAGCCGAACATTTGCAAATCAACCTGCTAAAGCTGTTGGTATCGCTAAAATTATTGTTAAGTTTAGTAACTTAATTGAAAAGTTTGAACAAGGAAACCATACGAGTAATTTAGAGATTGCGATCGCAGGTTATGAATCAGCGCTTAAAGTCATTACTCATCAGGCTTTTCCACAAATTTGGGCTAGTATTCAGCAAAATTTGATTCATGCTTATCAACAGCGTCAAGAAATATTATCTACAACGATTACCGAATTAAAAGAAAATACCGTTCAAACTCAGACTCAAATAAACGATTTAACAGAACATTTTCAACAAGAAAAGCAGCAAACTTATGAGCTAAAAGCACAACTCCTGGAAGTGATGGAATCTCAAAAACAACCTGCCCTAGCAATAGATTTACAACCGATAGTTTCGGCAATTCAACAAACAAAAACTCCTTCCCAAAGCTTTAATACGGTAATCCTTTATGACATCGAAAATTTAACAAAAGGTAATAGCAGTCCTCAATTTAATTTCTCTTTGGAAGATATTACAGAAAATATAAAAAGATACAATTTAGTTAATAAAATAGCCGGACAATACGCTTATGCTGACTGGAGCGATGGTAGATTAAAGAGAATAAAACCATCAATTCAACAGCTTGGTATTGAGCCAATGCAGATTTTTGGTTTCAATAATCATAAAAATGCAGCGGATATTCAATTGGTAATTGATGCAGTTGAATTAATTCATAGCAAACCTTCGTTAGAAGTTTTTGCAATTGTATCTGGTGATGGTGGATTTTCTTGTTTAGCTAAAAAGCTGCATGAGTATGGAAAAATAGTTATTGGATGCGGTTATGAAAATCAGATCAATAATGTCTTTACTGCTGTTTGCGATTACTTTGTCAGATTACCAGATCCAGGACAACATCGAAACGCAATAAGTGATTCGACAGCTACAGTTGAACCACCACAGTTAAGAAATAATCCGCATCAAGAAGTTTTAAAATATTTGAGAACTAACGAGCCTTATCGAAGTTCGTTAATCAGAGATGGTGTAGATTTTTCAATTGTTCATAGAGTTTTCAAAGAGCAGATTTCAGATTTTGACTACCATCAATTAGGTTTTAGTCGATTGAAACAATTTTTTGATTCAATTATTATAGGTACAGATTTTGAGATTATTTTTCGCGGAGAGGATAGAACAAGGCCAGCGTTAAAGATAAATTAGTTTTACAATTTTATATAATGGTTCGTAGTTGCGCTTCAGCGCCTTCTATCTACGAACCTTTTTTATGTCATAATTTTGCGGTGTAATGACAAACCATAAAATATCAGTTTGCACGCTTTATTCTCGAAGAAGTTCGCATTTACAAAACTTAGTCCAAGGTTTAATTCAATCAAAAATGCATCCTTGGGAACTTGTAATTATATGCATGAATGATTCTCTACCGGAATTACCATCTACACCTTTTCAAATAAAATCTTCTGTAATCAATTCTCCTTATAAATTACCTTTAGCCGAAGCACGCACGAAAGCTTCTTCAATTGCGAATGGTGATTTTTTAATTTTTTTAGATGTTGATTGTATTCCTCATCCAGACTTAGTTGAAACCTTTGCTTATCATCTCGAAAAAGAAGACGCACTTTATCAAGGTTCAATTCGCTATTTGAATTCTCAATGGTGCAAACAATGGACTTTTGAAACGCTACATTCTGATTCTGATCCAAATCATCTCCAGGGTGAAGAATTAACAGCAAATCAACGAGTTATTCATAAATATGAGTTTTTTTGGTCGCTTTGTTTTGGAATTAGAAAATCAACTTTTACTAAAATTGGCGGATTCGATACCCGTTTTACTGGCTACGGTGGAGAAGATACAGATTTTTC
>JBARZF010000817.1:0-4310 GCA_049649675.1 Rivularia sp. (in: cyanobacteria)
CCACAGGGAGAGAGGCTTCATTATCCCCATTCCCTCATAGGGAAGGGGGCAGGGGGTTAGGTCTTTATGTAAATTTTGAAACAGTAAGGATATTTTTAATCCCAATGAATGACAATATTTTAGATCCCCATTTAGGCTACGAAGATTGGATTCTCACCGAAAATTACTTCGATCCCGAACAACTCAACTACAAAGAAACCGTATTTACCATTGGTAATGGCTATCTGGGTACGCGAGGAAGTTTTGCAGAAGGATATCCCGGTGCAGTTGCTGCTACTTTAATTAATGGTGTCTATGATGATGTTCCGATTTACTACACGGAACTTGTAAATTGTCCCGATTGGCTGCCTTTATACATTATTATCGATGACGAAGAATTTCGTTTAGATAAAGGAGAAATGTTCAGCTACGAGCGTCAGTTAGATTTGAAGCGAGGTATTCTAAGTCGTAAAATTACCTGGCGCAGTCCAAATGGTAAAACAATCGACCTCCACTTTGAACGGTTTGCCAGCCAAGCAGACCAAAATGTTTTAGGATTACGCATTCAACTGACACCGATTGATTTTGACGGTACAATTCGGATTCGCGGTAGTATTGACGGTAATCCAGAAGATAAAGATGGATTTAACCCTTGGTTAATTCTCTCGCAAGGTTATGGTGAAGCTAGTTCTTGGTTGCAAGTTCGGACTAGAAATTCCCGCATTCAATTAGGAATGGCATTCAAGTTAGCAATATCGGGAGCTACAGCCAAATTTCGAGATATTAGCGTTCCCGGTTTTCCGACAGTGGAAGCAAAGTTTGATGCTGTTCGAGGAGTTACCATTACTATAGATAAATTAGTCACGGTTTTTACTTCACGAGAGCGGGAAAATCCTGCTTTAGCTGCTTGCGATAAGTTGCAGGAGCTACCAGACTATAAAGATTTACGAAAAAATCACGAACAAGCTTGGGATGCAATATGGGATCGCAGCGACATCGTAATTGAAGGAAGCAGTCAAACTCAACTAGTCTTACGGTACAATCTTTTTCAGTTATTGATAAGCGCTCCCCGTCATGACGATAGAGTTAGTATTCCGGCAAAAACTCTATCTGGTTTCGGATATCGCGGTCATATATTTTGGGATACTGAATTTTTTATACTGCCATTTTTTATATTTACTCAACCCGATATTGCTCGCAATTTACTCACCTACCGTTACCATACTTTACCGGGAGCGCGACGCAAAGCAAAACATTACGGCTATCGAGGTGCAATGTATGCTTGGGAAAGCGCTGCTACTGGCGATGAAGTAACTCCAAGATGGGCACCGTCAAAGCATTTATATGAAGAAGATATTCGTATTTGGTGTCGCGATCGCGAAGTTCACATTAGTGCAGATATTAGCATTGCGGCTTGGTTGTATTGGCAAGTTACTAATGATGATGCATGGATGCGCGATTGTGGTGCAGAGATTATCCTTGATACTGCTTTATTTTGGAGTAGTCGTGTAGAGTTAAATGTCTTACGCGAATGTTATGAGATTCGTGATGTAATTGGTCCAGATGAGTATCACGAAAATATAGATAACAATGCTTTCACCAACCGGATGGTGCAATGGAATTTAGAAAAAGCTCTTGATGTTTACGATTGGCTTCACGAAACTTTTCCCAAAAAAGCGATTGAACTAGAACAAAAACTGCAAGTAACTCAGAAACGACGTTTGCGTTGGCAAGATATAGCCGAAAATCTTTTTATTCCCTACAATCGCGAAACTGGACTTATCGAACAGTTCGAGGGCTTTTTTAAATTAGAAGATGTTAATCTTGCCGATTACGAACCGCGTACCGACTCAATGTTAACGATTTTAGGAATCAAGGAAATTAACAAGCGGCAGATTCTCAAGCAACCAGACGTATTGATGCTACTTTACTTAATGGAGAGAACCGCCGAAACTGACTATGGTAAAGAACTTCTTCAGAAAAACTGGGATTATTACGCACCACGTACCGATATTACTTATGGTTCTTCTTTAGGTCCTGCAATTCATGGACTTGTGGCAGCATCTTTAGGTAAAACGGGTGAAGCTTACGACAATTTTAGATTAGCAGCATTAGTAGATTTAGAAAATAAACGTGGTAATGCTGCCGAGGGAATTCACGCTGCATCCTGCGGCAGTATTTGGCAAGCTATAATTTTTGGGGTTGCCGGTATTCAATTTAACAAAAATGGCCCGGTAGCAAAACCTAATTTACCTCCTACTTGGAAACGTCTTAAATTCAAGCTTCATTGGCGTGGTGATTGGCATTCCTTCGATTTGAAGCCAGAAGTTAGCAGCGCGAAATCGGAAATAAAAGGCTTTATATTTGACCTAGATGGCGTACTCACAGATACAGCAGAATTACACTACAAAGCTTGGCAAAAATTAGCAGACGAAGAAGAAATTCCCTTTAACCGTGAAGCGAACGAAGCATTACGGGGAATTTCGCGTCGAGATTCATTAATTAAGATAATAGGGGAATTAAATTATTCAGAATCGCAAATCCAGGAAATGATGGAGCGCAAGAATAACTATTATGTAGAATTTATTCAACAAATTACACCCCAGGATTTATTACCGGGGGCTAGTGATTTAATAGAGGAATTGCGCTCCAAAGGAATTAAAATTGCAATTGGCTCAGGAAGTAAAAATGCTCGTACTGTAATTGAAAAATTGGGAATTGCCGATAAACTAGATGCGATCGCCGATGGTAACAGCGTCAAACGTTCCAAACCTGCACCAGATTTATTTTTATATGCAGCCAGTCAGTTAGGATTAGAACCAGCCGATTGCGTTGTAGTAGAAGATGCAGCTTCCGGAGTTGAAGCAGCCCTTGCCGGAGGAATGCGAACGATAGGAATAGGTGCAAGTGAAAGAGTTGGTGCTGCTCAAATTATTCTGCCTAATTTAAAGGGTGTTGGCTTCAAAGATATTCAGCATAAATTTAGTTTTTGTTTGGTGAATTAATATCATGTCCTGATGAACATTTGTAGAAACTCACCCCATCCCTCTTCTTGCGAAGAAGAGGGAAAATTTATGCAATCAAAACATAAATGGCTAGTAGCAAAGCCAGAATTAGATAGTGAATAATTCGTATTGCAATAACACCTCCAACAAAGCGCGTAAGCTTATCGAAGGTGTTATTGCAGGAAATAGATAAATGCGATCGCTATGGGTTTCCGCTTGTTTTTACATCAACATAATTAGTGAGTAAGCTCTTGCACAGAAAGCTCTCAATTTATCCCAATTTCCTTTACATTACAGCCTGTTGAATATCAAAAGTTTCCGTAAGAGGAGCCGCAAAATTAGCGATAGCTTGATTTTCGAACAATAACTGGTTGCCTTCAATAGCAAAATCGGTAATATTGCTGCTGAAACCAAAGCTGAATCTGTCACCTTCAAAGAATTTAAAGTCTGTAATAGTGTCAAAGCCTTGAAGATTAAATAAATCTGCACCAGTGCCACCAGTCAAAATATCTGCACCAGCACCACCAGTTAAAGTATCATTTCCAGTACCGCCAAGTAAGGTATCTCTACCGTTACCGCCAAACAGATTATCTCTACCGCTTCCACCTAGAAGACTGTCATTACCGGCATCACCAAATAAATTGTCATTGCCAGCATTGCCTGAAAGCGTATCATTTCCAGCACCGCCACGTAAGGTATCTCTACCGTTACCGCCAGACAGATTATCGTTGCCGCTTCCACCTAAAAGACTGTCATTGCCGTTATTACCAAATAACAGATCGTTACCAGCATTACCTGAAAGCGTATCATTTCCAGCACCGCCACGTAAGGTATCTCTACCGTTACCGCCAGAAAGATTATCGTTACCGCTTCCACCTAAAAGACTGTCATTGCCGTTATTACCAAATAAATTGTCATTGCCAGCATTGCCTGAAAGCGTATCATTTCCAGTACCGCCACGTAAGGTATCTCTACCGTTACCGCCAGACAGATTATCGTTACCGCTTCCACCTAATAAACTGTCGTTACCGTTATTACCAAATAACCGATCGTTGCCAGCATTGCCTGAAAGACTGTCACTTCCGGCACCGCCACGTAGGGTATCTCTACCGTTACCGCCAGAAAGATTATCGTTACCGCTTCCACCTAATAAACTGTCATTACCGGCATCACCAAATAACCGATCGTTGCCAGCATTGCCTGAAAGCGTATCATTTCCAGTTCCGCCACGTAAGGTATCTCTACCGTTATTACCAAATAAATTGTCATTACCAGCATTACCTGAAAGCGTATCATTTCCAGCGCCGCCACGTAAGGTATCTCTAC
>JBARZF010000818.1:0-21221 GCA_049649675.1 Rivularia sp. (in: cyanobacteria)
TTCACTTAATGGAATGTACTGATATTTTTTGTTAATGAAAGTTACTAGTACAAATCTACCCTTGGCTACTAATAATTGGTCAGTTTGGGATTTGTGTACGAATAAATCTTCTACTGTATTGCCTGGAATCTGTACCAATATTGTTTCGTCGCTGGTTTGAGGAGTGAAGAAGCTAGTCATTCCCCCCTTCATTGATTCCAAGTAGCGGATTTCGATTCCCCTAATATTACTCATTAATAATGTTGCTAAAAAAGCATCCTAAAAATTGAATAGTACATTCAATCTAAGATGCTCTTAAATAAAAAAATGTTGCGTATGCAACAAAAGTTACCAAAATATGGTATTTAACTATAGCTTTTTAGCCAATTTATTTGCCAATAGAGAATTTTAAACTGCTGGGTTGTCCAAAATTACCGTCTATTACTACACCTCGTCCGTTGGCATGAAGATGACGCAATATGATGTAAATTGACTCTATTTGCTCGGTTGCATCTGCTTTTTGGGCTATTTCTTCTAAGGAAAGTGGTTTTTCTTCTGCTTGTAGAACCGATACTACTTTTTGCTGCACTTCTAAAATAGCTGCTGCTGCTTTTTTACCTGCTTCTACACCTGGTTGATGATAAGCGTTAACATTCACCAAACTAGCGTAGAAACCTACAGCACGCTCGTACAGAGCGATTAATGCACCTACAGTTCGGGGATTGACTTGCGGAATGCTTACTGTAATTGAATCGCGTTGGTTGTCGTAAAGTGCTTTTTTGGTACCTTGGAGAAAACCGGAAAGATAATCGCCGGATGTGGTTCCCGGCTCAATTTCTAAAGACGAACCTTTTCTATCTTCTAAAACTTCAATGAAGGTTAGGAAGAAGTTCGCTACCCCATCGCGCAACTGCTGAACGTATGCGTGTTGGTCGGTTGAGCCTTTGTTACCGTAAACTGCAATTCCTTGGTGGACGATATTACCATCCAAATCTTTTTCCTTACCCAAGGATTCCATTACCAACTGTTGCAAATATCGGCTGAATAAAAGTAGGCTGTCTTTATAAGGAAGAACAACCATGTCTTTTTCACCCTTTCCGTTACCGGCATAGTACCATGACATTGCTAACAGTGCAGCTGGGTTATTTTTGAGTTCTGGAACGCGAGTTGCGTCATCCATCTCTTTAGCACCTGTTAACATTTGACCAATGTCAATCCCTTGCAGTGCCGCCGGTACCAGCCCTACAGCCGACATTTGGGAAGTACGACCACCTACCCAATCGTACATTGCAAAATGCGCCAGCCAGCCTTCAGATTCTCCAATCTTACTCAGCTTACTACCGGGCATCGTAATCGCGATCGCATATTGTGCGAAGTCCAAGTTTTGCCCTGCATAGGCTTTCTTGACTTCCATCATTCCGTTACGCGGTTCGGGTGTTCCTCCAGATTTGGAAATAACTAATACTAAAGTACTAGAAAGGCGGTTCCGTACCTGAGTTAAAATGCGATCGATACCTGCGGGATCGCTATTATCAATGAAGTGAATTGCCAGAGGTGGATAATCTGTAGCCAAGGCTTGAGCCACAAATTGAGGTCCGAGTGCTGAACCACCAATCCCAATCGAGATTATATCGGTGAAGCGAGCAGCTTTGGGAGGATGAATCGCACCCGTGTGGATTTTTTCCGCAAATACTTCGATTTTCTCAATATTACTGACTATTTCTTGGGTTAACTCCGGTGTCGGAGCCAAATCGGGATTTCGCAGCCAATAATGTCCAACCATCCGCTGTTCATCTGGATTAGCGATCGCACCTTTTTCCAATTCTGCCATATCGGCGAAAGCCTTTTTAAATGAAGGCTCTAGCTTAGTAACAAAATCATCATCAAAGCCCATCCGGCTAACGTCTAGGTAAAAACCTAGTCCTTCATGGAAATATAGCCATTTCTGGTATCGTTGCCAAAGTGCCGTAGCATCCATAAGGGGAAATCTCAAGTCACGTTATTGTCACAAACAAGTTTAAGCTAAGGTTCGAGTAATACCTTGTCAATTTATACAGTTTTAACTGTTTACCAAAGAAATTGGGTTTAAAGCCCTGCACTTTTAGGGCGGCTTTTCTGGTACGATTAATTTAGTGGCAAAGGTAATCAACCACTTAAAAAACCTAGTTGCCGAGAGGTACAACACTGAACCTTGGAAATTGAATCTATGGGGTTCTATTGCATTTTTCTAGACTCCACCTCGCAGTAGGTAAAAGATTCAGAGGAGCTAGACGAACAGTTTTTTTTGGGATGGATATGTTCCAAATAAAAAAAAGAACTTGGAGTAATCCAACTAGGGTAGGGCATACCCAAAGTCGCTTGGGGAGAGTCCCACCTCTGGGCTAGACACTGCAAGGTATCTAGTTTAAGTGGTCTCGGTGAACCAAGAATCCCCGTGCGTTCACGCCGGGGAGTGTCAAATCTTTTAAAAATGATCGTGCGTATCTTAGTTCTAACTTCACGCTTAATAGTTGTTAGTTGTTAGCAGTTAGCAGTTAGCAGTTAGCAGTAATTAAGGTTAAAGGTTTAACTTCTCCCCATCTCACCATCTCCCCATCTCCCCATCCCCCCATCTCCCCATCTCCCCATCCCTCATTCCTCCAAATACCGCATCGCTTCATCGTAAGTTAAGAAATCCCACGGTTGCTGGGAATTCTTGCTTTCCTGTATTGCCTTTTTGATCTCAAAGTCGCAATGTAGACTGTAAACTGTCTCCCAAGTCGTTTTTAGCTCATTTTCGCTCAATTGCTCGATTCATCGATGAATTTTGTTTCGCAGATCCATGATGCTTGTCTTTGGATAAGGATTGGCAAGAAAGAAAATTATTAAAAAAAATTAACAATTATTATTCTTCGTTTCTTTTAGCTTTCCCATTCAACAGATGAGAGTTAACAGTTATACGGGTAATATATTGATGATTTTATCGATCAAATCCCGGCTGCGATCGAACTTGAGAAGGAAAGTTGCCTTCAATACAGCCCTTCTTTAAGGAAGAAAAAGGTGATGCATTGTATTTTACAAAAGTAAAAACCGTTCTATAGCCTTTAATATTGCATATCGCGGCGGAGCCAAAATCTATAAATTGAAAGATTCAAGAAAATCTTAATTAGAAAAATGGTGTGTAAATTTAAATCTTGTAGAAAACATATACCTTAAGGTAGTATCCCTGAATAACAAAGTGTACTCAAAAAAATAGTTAATGGAGAATGGGATTAAATGCGGAAGTCATTTTCAAAGCGTCAATGGTTATTAACGGTTATATTATGTTTGATTCCTACTGTGGCTTTGGCTCAAGATGAAGCTGCTGGGGAACCTTTTATTAAATCCCTTGACGCTGCTTTTGCTGGATTTGTGAAGGCAATATTTGATGTTCTGTTTTTCAGCATCGGCGGTTTTCCCCTAATAGTTTTATGGCTAATATTTGGGGCAGTTTTCTTTACCATCCGCATGGGGTTTGTCAATTTCCGAATGTTCGCACACGCAATTGAGATCGTTCGCGGACAACATGACGATCCGAATGCTCCAGGAGAAGTTTCTCATTTCCAAGCTTTGGCTACTGCTTTGTCTGCAACTGTCGGACTTGGTAACATTGCTGGGGTGGCAATTGCTATTAGCGTAGGTGGCCCCGGTGCAACTTTATGGATGACTCTTGGTGGTTTGCTGGGTATGTCGAGTAAGTTTGTTGAATGTACTCTCGGTCAAAAATATCGCATTATTAAGCCCGACGGTAAAGTTGCTGGCGGACCGATGTATTATCTTTCAAGAGGATTAGCAGAAATTGGGTTAGCACCATTTGGTAATGTTTTAGCAATTCTGTTTTCTATTTGCACCATCTTCGCTGCTTTTGGTGCTGCAAACATGATTCAAGTCAACCAATCCTATGGTGCAGTTAAGGAAATATTCCCCATATATCCTTGGGTTTACGGTTTAATTCTGGCTATTTTGGTGGGCTTGGTAATTATTGGCGGTATCCACCGTATCGGTCAAGTTGCAGGAACTATAGTACCTGTAATGTGCATTCTTTATGTAGTTGCTGCATTATGGATTCTTTTAGTTAACTTTACTCAAATTCCCGGTGCTATTGGTACTATCTTCAGTCAAGCCTTTTCTCCTGAAGCTGTGGAAGGAGGAATTATCGGTGTTATTGTTCAGGGTTTTAGACGTTCTACTTTTTCTAACGAAGCCGGAGTTGGTTCGGCTGCGATCGCTCACTCCGCAGCAAGAACCGATCGCCCAATCAAAGAAGGTTTAGTCGCACTTTTGGAACCATTCATCGATACAGTAGTTATTTGTAACATGACTGCTTTAGTAATCGTAATTACTGGCGTTTATAATAATCCCGAATTTGAAGCAATAAGAAAAGCTGGAGAAGGTGCAACCTTAACTTCCAAAGCATTTGGTACCGTAATCGGATGGTTCCCCGTATTACTTTCAATCTCCGTATTTTTATTTGCTTTCTCCACCATGATTTCCTGGAGTTACTATGCAGAGAGAGCTTGGGAATATCTCTTCAGCGAGCGTAGTGTGATTGTATACAGAATATTATTTGTCGCTGCTACATTCATTGGTGCGATCGCTAAACCTCAATCCGTAATTGATTTCGGAGATGCTACGTTTTTTGCAATGGCTTTCTTTAATCTGTTAGGAATGTATTTCCTCACCAACAAAGTATTAGAAGATTTGAACGATTACCAACGCTATCTCAAACAACCAAAATTGTAAAATAACAACTTTCATAAAAATAGGACTTAGGCGATCGCAACGTTAGGGCAGCGTGCATAATAGCTCGGCATTCCAAACGTTTAGATCCCCCCAACCCCCCTTCTTTTAAGGGGGGCTTTACTACTATATTTAGTTTTTTTTCTACTTCCTATTCCCGACTCCCCATTCCCCATTCCCTATTCCCTATTCTCAACGTCTACCAAAATTAACTAATTGCATATTATTTATTTTTTGATCGTTTCTCAATTCTTCAATTTGAGCATCTTTATCCGATATCGCTTTTTTAATAGATAATAATTGCTTCTCTAACAACTCTACTTGACTTGCAGATTTGCTATATCCAATTACTGCAATACTTGCCACACCAAGAGTTAAACCTAATGCTACCCCCATTCGGGGAGAAACAATATCTCTAACTTCACCGTAAAAGAAGTTTTGATTATCTACTTCAACTTCTATGCGTTCAGAACCGTATTGGGCTAAAAATATGGCAAAGCCAGCAAAAATCATCCCTGAAATTGCAACGGTTGGTAGTACTATTTTTTTCAACATTATCTTTACCTGTAACTTAAATCGCTTGTTAATAACAACTTAATAAGTATATGAATATATTTTCATGTAATTTTGATAAAATCCTCACTTGTATTTATATCGCTTTTATAAAATCATCTTTCCTTGACGATACAAATACCTAACCTTCATGAGTACTTGATATTACTGCCCCTACAAATTTTATAAAAACTTATGCTAACTTAATATATTTTACAGTAGCGTTTTTCTTTTAAAATCAGGATTATTTTCGCGCTCGCTAATAACTATTAGCCCACAAGCTCGAACGAAAGCGAAGTGATGAGACTATAAAACGTGCAAATCTTTTCCCTACTCCCTACTCCCAATTCCCAGTAATTTTAGTTGTTCAAGTACGAAACGGACTTATAAACAAACTATTAAATAGTTGAGAGAACGGGATTCAGTAGTTAATGTACTTTGTCCCTTGTCTCCTAGCTATTTAAAGTCTCCTTACAATGCAGCTTGCACAAAGAAAATAAAGTGTATTTACAGGGTTCAACTTCTGCGATACATTCCATTATCTTCGAGCATCAACCGACTATCTATCAATGCTTTTCGCAGAGTATCGAAATCTGGATAATAACTTTTAAGAATTTCATCGAGCTCCGATTGCGGATATTCTACCCCTAATTCAAGTTTTCCAATTACCCACTTCAGAACCGTTAAGCGCTTCTTACTGCTATTGGGAATGTCTCTAAGGTATTGTACGGATTCAGAATTTTGAAAATCTCCGATATAAGTATTCAACACTTTCATTTCCCAAGATTGAAGATTAATGTCATCAGCTAAAGAAGATATTTTTTCTGGATAAAATACTTCTTTGCTCATGCTTTGCAAAACCATTTGATCTAATTGATAAAAATGAGTATTGCCTTCAGGACGCATTCTTACTAATTCAAGCTGTTTTAGCTTTGTTAAATGATGGGAGATTGTAGGTTCTTTTAACTCTAGTAACACTGCCAATTCTTCTACGCTGCACTCCTGATTTGCTAGGATACCAATTATCTTTAGCCGACTTTCATCTGCTAACGCTTTGAAAAAACGCAACAGACTTTGCAATTTCTCATTTTTCATTTTGTGCTATATTTTCTTAGATACCTATCTAGTTAGATAAAAACATAATTAACTTACTGCCTTCTTTTAATCAGCAAAAACAATGTTCTTAGCTTACTTTGAACACAAATCAATTGTAGTTTTGTTTGTGTTAAGAAGAGTAATTTCGACCATCTGTTTTACATTTAGCTGAATTTGACGATAAAAAGCATTGTATAAATAATATTCATAGAATGCTGATTATAGTCAAGCCAAGAATTCTAATAAGAGCAGAAATTCTGTTTTCAATACTTGAGAAAAGCTGCCCTGCATAATATCTATCAAATTAGATGTTTATCTTAATTGAAAGTTACATCCTAAGTTGTCGCGTAATTAATTATTCAATTCAATGACGACTAAATAGGTAACTCTAATAAATACCTTAGTTATAAAAAATTTTAAATTTAGTTAGAAATAATTAAAAAATACGTATTTAAAATCGGTTGGTAAGACCAAATATTATCGAGCAGCCCTACGCGGTAAATTTTTGGTGAGAACGTACAAACTTCTTAAACATATTTAACAATTATGACATCTTTACTCTCATTTCGATATGCCTCTAAGAGGGTATTAAGCACTTTCTAACTATTCCTTTCGGAATAAATTGTTAAGATTTGGGACTTATTTATATTAAACGGAAAAAGGTCATTAATGGCGTTTTAATACTTATAAGTACTTTTATTAAAATAACTATGCATTAGTTAAGATAGGTTAATATTTCTCAATAGTCTTCAAACCCTTATACAAAGCATATTTCCAGGTTTGAAACATATTTTTAGGTCTAAAGTGTTAGGCATTGTTGACAATTTTCGGCTTAAATTGTCAACAAAATCATATTTTATGGAGAATTAGAAACCAATTAACGAATCGAGAAGAAAATGCGAGCATACACTCTCGCTTAAATCGGACAGAAATTAGGATACAAAAAAATATCCCCAGCGACAGAAGCTACGGCTTAGGTGTAGAGATTAGCCTATCTCTGCATAAGTCCGGTACCGTTCATACATGGGTGATTTCAGTTATCAGTTATCAGTTATCAGTCATCAATCGTTCTGAAAATAGATCGAAGTGACTATGGTACGGGTAGTTGCGGTTGTACTTCCGGAGTAAACACGGGGGTTGTAATTTGATCCGCATCAAAAATAGCCTCTAGAGCGTCTTCTAAAGTATTTTCCATGACAATATCGTTGTCGTAAGCGACAATAACCCGAACTAATGTCGGTAAACTGTTTTCTTCTGCTTCTAAATATATGGGTTCGACATAAAGAAGCGATTGTTCGATAGGTATTACCAATAAATTTCCTTGAACTACTCTGGAGCCTTCGCGATTCCATAAGGTGATTTGTTCGGAAATCTCTGGCTTTTGGTTAATTAAAGCTTCTATTTGTTGAATACCGTAAACCAATTCCTGCTTGGGGAATTCGTAAAGCACTAATTTACCATACTGTTGACCATCGGAACGAGCTGCCAACCAAGCAATTAAGTTTCTTCGCTGGGTGGGAGTAAAAGGAAGTAGTAATATAAATTCTTCTTTTTCAGCGGTAGGCAATTTTGTAATTAAGTAGTACGGCTGCACCTGTTGCTGTTCGGTACCGTAAATTTCTGTAGGAATCTGCCACAAATCTTCTCGGTTGTAGAACACCTGGGGATCTGTCATATGATAAGCCAGCAAGCGTTCCGACTGAACGCCGAAATAGTCTAATGGGTAGCGGATATGACTGCGAAGTGTGGCGGGTAATTCCGATAGAGGTTTGAACATCGACGGGAAAATTTTCCCCAATGTATTAATAATCGGATCTGTTGCATCGGCAATGTAAAAGCTCACGTCACCGTTGTAAGCATCAACAACAATTTTGACGGAGTTGCGGATGTAATTAAATTTATTTTTACCTGGATCGGAATAAGGATAACGGTTGCTAGTTGTATAAGCGTCAATTATCCAATACAAATATGTTGGTTTATCGTCGATAGTTGTTCCTTTTCCATCGGCTGCAACTAAATAAGGATCGCGATCGAAACGTAAAAAAGGAGCGATTGTTTTTATTCTTTGTTTTATGTTACGGCGAAAAATTACCTTAGTTTCTGGCGTAAAGTTGCGGGTTAGCAGCATCTGCCAATCTTTAAGATACTCGGCAAACATTAAGCGTCTTAAAGGTGAGCCGATGGGAATTCCACCTTGCCCGTCGTAAATGTTAAATTCGTTTTCATTTCCGCTGGGATAATCGAATTCTTGAGTTCTTGTCCCCGTCATTACATAGGTATTCGCGATTTCTCCAAAATAAATTCGCGGATTTACAACGGGAATACTTGCTCGAATTTCTGGATTCGATATTGATAAAGAACCTTGATTTCCGGAATTTTCTACGCCAATATCTTTAATGTAGTAATAAGGTAGTCCGCCAGGTGCAACTTGGTTTACGGGGCTGAGGGTAAAACCATAGCCATGAGTGTAAACTAAATGTTTGTTTACCCAAGTTTTTGCTGCATCGGGAACATCATTATAGTCAAGCTCTCTGGCTGCAATGATAGTTTGCTGTTTAAAAGAAGCATTAGATTGAAGACTGCGCTTGAGAGTATAACGGTCAATATCTGCATCTGGAAACTTATAATAAGGTCTAATTTGTTGTAATTGACGGTTACTTCGTAAAAGTGGACGTGCATCCCACAAACGAATATTTGCTATAGTTAAGTCATTTTTTCGTAAGTCAGAAGCAGTAAGATTATTTTGAGGATTAAAAGTACTTGCATCGATACTATCTAAGTTAAATGCTTTGCGGGTAAGCTCGATTGTACGTTCTATATAAGGCTTTTCGCGGGTGATTTCGTTGGGCTGTACGACTAATTTTTGCACCACTGTAGGTAGAAAGCCTACGGCAAAAGTTGCCATTACCAGGAAGAATGCCGACACATAAACTAATTGACGCGGGTAAGGAGAGCGTTTTATGCTTTCGTTTTTTCTTTTGTATAAATCTAAAGTTCGTACTAGTAAATAAGTTGCAATACCTAAAGCTAAAAAACTTAAGCTGGTATAAATAGGTAGCAATACTTTTACATCTGTATAGCTAGCACCATAGTTTACTCCCAATACCGAATACAAAAGCTGATACCGTAACAGCCAATAACGTAAAGCTATAGCTAACATCGTCAAGCAACCCAAAGCATCGAGATGAAGTCGTTGCTTTACGGTAAAACCGGGAAACTTTCCTTCACTCAAACTGTTAGCCGAACGTAAATAAGTCAACGCTACGGCAGCTATACCCAACGAAAATAGTCCTAACAGCCAAAATTGTAATAGTTCCCAAATCGGCAACGAAAAAACGTAAAAGCTAATATCGCGATTAAATAAAGGTTCCTTATTATCAAAACTAGTAGCGCGGAAATATTCTAAGACATTTATCCAGCGTGCCGATATCAAGAAACCTAAAAGCAAGCTCACAAATACCGCAATCGCCTTTAACCAAAATTCGTAGCGAATAAAAATTGCCGCAGTCACAACCGTGAGTACAATTAGCTGCAAAATCGAAACAACAAATTGCCGCAACCCGATTACATTCAAGATTAACCGCAACCAAAATGGAAATGGCAGCGCTTCGGAAGGTAATTTTATGTCGGGATACCAGACATTTAAAGTTTGCTGACTGTAAAAAAGTACTATGGTGGCTACTAAAACAGTCAATCCTAAAATCGTCGGTAAAAGCCAGCGCAACCTAAATCCATAACGGTACCCAGGAGTTACTGGTTTATCGATAAAAGTAGGAGAAGGGAAAAATCTTGTTCCTTTTCCGCTCACTTCTTGATTTATGTAACCAGCTTTCGGGTGCTGAAACTTAAGCGCTATAGTCAAATTACCCAGCAAAAAACAGATGGAAGTCAAAAAGGCGATCGCCCACAACCCAAACTGTGTCACTAAGCGCAATATAAACTCTGATAAATAGCCAACTTTATCAAACCAAAGAAATTCTGCTCCCAGACGAGAGACTAAATCAAAAATTAGCCATAAACCCAACAAAATGGGAATTATCCGATAATTTTTTTTAGAAAAAACACTAACTATTTGCATCACGATTCGGTTAACTTTTTATTAATCACGATTACTTTTTTTTGTGACTATTTTGTCTTGATAATTTTCACTTATAACTGTTAAAAGTAGATGGATTTCTTAATTAATTTCAACGAGTAATTAGACTCTATATTTTTTTAATTTTACACCATTTTGATAAGTTTAATTACTGAAGTTAAGCCAGAGAACATTTGTGTGGTTAGTAATTTGATGAGGAGTGAAAAAATGCGTTTTAAAATGGTTGCTTTGTTTTTGGTACTGGGTAATCGTGCAAGCATTACCGCTTGTGGTGGTTCCGATACAGAAACTGGTGAAGATTCCACACTATTAACCTTCTAAACTGTAGATACAGTTGGTGATATAGAAGAAGCTCCTGAAACCGAAGATAACAGTCAAGATATCCCAGAAGAGATTCAAGAAACTGAAAAAACTGAAGAAAAAGCTAACTAAGAATAATTTAATTTCTTCTGATACATGAGAATTAGATTGAATATCTGTGTTTGCTTATACATTATTTCTGCCATAGCGATAATATCCCGGCAAGAAAAACGATTGACACGCGATCGTCTAATTTTTCTTGCCTGGATTATTTCTATTTTGACTTTTTATTAATTACTGGGAAACCAGGTATATAAAAATTAATAACTATACATTCTTCTCAATATATCGATTAACAATCAATAACGATTCGATATCATATATAATTACCCTGCTTGTGTGAGAATATTACCGATTTGAGAGAATAGGGAGTTCAATATATAGATAAATATTCCGCATAAAAATTATCAATCAATCACTTATATATAATAATCTTTCCTATTAAAACAACTAACCACGATCAAATCCAACAAATTTTTATCTAAATAATTCTCAATAAACTTCTATTTATACTCAAAATTAATCCGATCTATTACGCTATCTTAAAAGCGCGATCCAACAATAAAAGACTCTTAATATAGTATCATATAAGCGTTTGAGTCAATATAGCTCGTAGAAAATTTTAAGTATACCAAAATATGTTGTAGTAAAAAATTATTGTTGCGATCGCAAATACAAGCTACAATTATTTGCAATTAGCTTCCGACTAAAGAAGCGTTACTTCTCGACTCATCAATTTATGTTGAGTAACCGTCGAGAAATGGGGTGCAGTAAGATAAGCAACGATTAAAGATTAATAACGAGTGAGGAGTGTGAAAATGCGTTCAAAAACAATTGCTTTATTTCTTGCATTAGGTATGGCTGCTAGCGTCACCGCTTGTGCCGAAACTGAAACCCCCGAAGGTGGAGAAGCCGGTGAAGCTGGAGTTGAAGAAATTACCCCTGTTGCACCTGGTGCTGAAGGTACCGAAGCCCCCGAAGGTACCGAAGGCGGAGAAGGTGGAGAAGGCTAAACTTCTATAACATCTACTTTTTTATAGATTAACTTGCAATGGGCAAGGTAAAGGTGAGAAAAGCGCCTATATCTTGCCCTATTTTGATGGGGGATGGGGAGATGGGGGGATGGGGAGATATTCAAAATCATAACTCTTAACTCCTAACTCCTAACTCCATCACTCCATTACTTCATCATCATTCTTTACTCACTACTTGCTACTCACTACTCCTAACTCATAACTTTTAACTCTTAATCTAAAATCTAAAATCTAAAATCTAAAATCCGATGATTCTTACTATAGAAAATGTCCTAACTGCTGAAGAATTAGATGTAATCAGTTCAAAGCTTAAAGATGCAGAGTTTGTAGACGGTAAGTTGACGGCGGGATGGTTTGCGAAACAAGTTAAGAATAATACTCAACTACCTGGAAATGCTGAAGCTAGTCAGGAGTTGAGAACTATTGCAGTTAAAGCACTCAAACGTAACAGACTATTCCAAGCGGCAGTCAAACCAAAAATTATTCGTCCGATTCTTTTTAGTTGTTATCAAGCCGGTATGTACTACGGCTCTCACACCGACAACGCGATAATGGGTGGTGAAAAACCGATACGCTCCGATATTTCGTTCACCTTATTTCTTAATTCTCCTTCAAGTTACAAAGGAGGGGAATTAGTTATTGATACAAGTTTGGGAGAACAAGCTTTCAAATTAGAAGCAGGCTCAGCGATTGTATATCCTTCAACAACCCTGCATCGAGTTGAAACAGTAGAGACAGGTAAACGTTTAGCAGCAGTAAGTTGGGTACAAAGTTTTGTTCGTGAATCATCCGAACGCGAAATTTTATTTGACTTAGACACAGCCAAACAAATTATGTTTCAAAAATATGGTAAAACGCCAGAGTTTGACTTAATCAGCAAAACCCATGCTAACTTGTTGCGGAAATGGGCGGAAGTTTAGACAGTTATCAATTATCAGCGAACGTATAATTTTTTAAACGTGATTGAGCTTTTATTCCAGAAATTAAATTAGAATGCTCACTGTTAACTGTTCACTGTTCACTGTTCACTGTTAACTGATAACTGCTCACTGTTAACTGAATTGTTCTTCTGCATCTAAATTGAATAGTTTTTGTAGAGTTTGCATGCAGTGTCGTCTGGCTTCGACATCTTGCTGCGCTCTCAACTGCACCATTGGATCGTGTAATATTTTGTTTACAATTCCTCGGGTTAGAGCTTCAATTACTTCTTGATGTTTTTCGCCAAATTCGGAACCCAATCTGGATAACGCTTTCTCTAATTCTTGCTCGCGGATGGTTTCAATTTTACTTCGCAAAGAACTAATAGTAGAAACTGTTTCGAGACTGCGCCACCAAAGATCAAAAGATTCTACTTCTTGTTCTAAAATCCCTTCTGCTTCCCGCGCTATTTGACGACGACTTTCTTGGTTTTGCGCTACTACAGCTTTTAAATCATCTACATTAAATGCCTGTACGTTATCTAATTCGTTGACATCCGAATGAACGTTACGCGGTACGGAAATATCAAATAACATCAAAGGACGATTGGGTTCTAAAACCAATTCTAATTTGCTGCGGTCAATTATTGGCTCTGTCGCAGAAGTACTTGTAAATACTAAATCGCTCTCGTTAATAACTGGCATCATTTCTTCCAGAGGTTGAGTGCGGATAGTACAAGCACTAAATTTATTCGCTAATTCCTCAGCCCTTTTAACCGAACGATTTAAAATACAAATTTCCACCGCGCCTTTGGATATCAGATGCTTTACCAGCAAATGCGACATTTTGCCCGCGCCAACAATGGTAACTCGAACTGCGGCTAAATTTTGTGCTTTAATCTGAGCTAATTCCACCGCCGCAGAACTGATGGAAACCGCACCAGTTCCGATACTTGTTTCGCTACGCACGCGCTTACCGGCTGTGATTGCCTGTTTAAATAATTTATTTAAAACCGTTTTAATGCCTTTATATTGTTGACCAATTTTATGAGTTGTTTTAATCTGAGCTAGAATTTGTCCTTCTCCAAGCACCAAGCTATCTAAACCGCTACTAACTCGCATTAAATGCATTACCGCATCTTGATGCAAGAGCATAAATAAGTGAGGTCTTAAAGTCCTTACAGGTAATTTACTATGTTCCGAGAGAAACTGAATTACTTCTCGGATGCCTTGCTCGCTTTCTTGAGTAACGATATAAATTTCCAAACGGTTGCAAGTACTGAGAATTGTGACTTCTTCAATACTGGGGTAACTTAACAGATGAGCGATCGCACCTTCAGTTTGTGGTTCGGGAATGCTGAGTTTTTCTCGAACTTCTACGCTCGCTGTTTTGTGGCTTAAGCCAACTACTGCTATATGCATTACTTTAAATGGTAATTACTAACTATTTATTGATAATTGATATTCTTGAAATAGCAATTAGCCAATTGGGAATTGGGAATTGGGCATGGGAAATTAAAAAAGTTATGAGTTATGAGTTATGAGTTATGAATTGTGTGAATTAAAAATGCCTCTATTTCCTATAAATATTCTGAGATAAGTCTCAAATCGTATTAAAAGGGATTATCAACAAAATTCACATTTAATGTGAGTTATAAATTCAAAAATCCTAACTCCTAACTCTTAACTCCTAACTCCTAGACGTAGCATTGCTACGTCTCTACAACTCCCAACTTCTTATTTAAGACTTATGGTTTCTGGCTTATTGGTCATATGGATGGTATCAACAAAACGAGCAGTTTTGGATTGACTGGAAATTACTAAGCTTTGAGTTCTAGCTCCTCCGTGGAAGAAACGAACGCCTTCCATTAAGGTTCCGGGAGTAATACCGCAGGCTGCAAACAGTACGTTTTCACCGTTAGCTAGCTCTTCGCCAGTGTAAACTTTATCTGGGTCATTGATACCCATTTCTTTAAGTCTTGCAAGGTTGCTTTCTTTGCTTTCGCCAATCAAACCTGTTTTGACTATTTCTGGATCGTAAATCAATTGTCCTTGGAAGTGACCGCCCAAGCAACGCATTGCAGCAGCAGAAATTACACCTTCGGGAGCCGCACCAATACCCATTAAGGCATGAATGTTGGTTCCTTCAAAACCGCAGGAGATAGCAGCAGATACGTCACCATCGCTAATTAAACGTACTCTTGCGCCAGCTTGACGAATTTCTGCAATTAAATCTTTGTGACGGGGACGATCCATTACTACTACTACCAATTCTTCTACAGAGCGATTCATGCACTCAGATAGAATTTTGAGGTTTTCAGTAGCAGATTTATCGATATCTACTTTGCCCTTGGCTTGTGATGGTGCTGCTAACTTTTTCATATAAAAGTCAGGTGCAGCAAATAAACCGCCTTTTTCGGAAATTGCGAGTACTGCCATCGAACCATTTTGACCGTATGCTACCAGGTTAGTACCTTCGCAGGGGTCAACGGCGATGTCAATTTCAACTAATTCATCGGGGTTACAGAAAGTTTTGGCATCTTCACGAGTACAAATTCCCACTTCTTCACCGATGTAAAGCATGGGAGCATCATCGCGTTCGCCTTCTCCAATCACAATGCGTCCGCGCATATAGATTTTGTTCATTCTTTCCCGCATAGCTTCCACAGCTACTTGGTCGGCGGTATTCTTTTCGCCCTTACCCATCCATCGAGCGCTGGCGATCGCCGCTTGCTCAACTACCTCAATAATCTCTAATCCAAGAGTATTTTCCACGAAGTCTGCCCTCTCAATTGCTTGGCCATTCGCGGTAAAAGCGAATTGCGATTTCAGTTATTAAGTCTACCAAAGGGCGTATACCCGTGGAAATGCGTCTTGGCTGTTCATTTTGTTAAGTTTTGCTGCCGAGCATATTTCTGGCATCAAACTTCAGGGCATATATTACTATTTTATTTTAGTACTTTTTTTACATTGGGTTATATTTCATTTCAATCTTAGTCAAGTAACATAGTTGTTGAGTTTTTTATTGTTTCGATTGATTAATGTAATGTTATTTTATATTTATATTAATATAATTTTTTTTATTTTCTAAGCTTATTATATATAAAATTTAAATCGCCATATATATAGAAATTAGTTTGAATTTGTCAAAATATTTCTAAAGCTAGGCAACAGTAAACTGCGAACGGTAAACACTAAATGCATACTGTTTCAATCGAAAATTAAGTTAATTAATCTGAAATATCTGATTAAATATATTAATGAAAATAAAAATATTCATAAATAATAAAAATATTACAATTTACCCGTAATATTAGTCATCTCTATGCTAGGTATTTATATCGTTCTGTAGCTGCAAATATTTCTCCTGAGTAGGAAATTAAGTAATTCAGTAATTCAGTATAGATTCTGTATATCCATCCTCTTAGATGGCAGGAGAGAATTTGTAATTAAGAAAAACCCCCAACTGCTAGGCTAAAAGAAAGTTTCAAAAAATTTCTCCCATAAAAAAGATGTTCGATTTTCTCAACCCACTTTTAGGTCGCCATCCCGAAAAAATCAAAGCAAACGTCGAAATTTATACTTGGCAGACTTGCCCTTACTGCATCCGTGCAAAAATGCTTTTGTGGTGGAAAGGCGTTAAATTCACCGAATACAAGATTGATGGAGACGCAACCGCTCGAACCGCAATGGCTTCCCGTGCCAATGGAAAGCGCACAGTACCACAAATTTTTGTGAATAATCAACACGTTGGTGGTTGCGACGAATTGTATCAATTAGATACCCAAGGTCAACTTGATTCTCTGTTAAATCAACCTGCAACGGCTTGAGAATAGTAAAACCAAAATTTTTGTAGAGACGCGATATATCGCGTCTTTTTATGTATAACTCCTAACTCATAACTCCTAACTCTTCTTAAGAATATGTTAAATCTCAGCGAAGAATATTTAATACACAGAAAATGGATGAAACAAGCATTAAGGCTGTCTCAGTTAGCGGGAGAAGCAGGTGAAGTTCCTGTAGGCGCTGTTATTATTGATTCATCCCAAAATATGATTGCAGAAGGTGGAAATAGAAAGCAACGCGACAATGACCCCACCGCTCATGCGGAAATACTCGCTATAAGAGAAGCAACGCGGAGGTTACAAAGTTGGCGGCTTGATGAATGTAGTCTCTACGTTACTCTCGAACCTTGCCCGATGTGTGCTGGTGCCATTGTCCAAGCCCGTGTTGGTCGATTAATCTATGGAGTAGATGACCCGAAAACTGGGGCAATTCGCACGGTTGCCAACATTCCCGATAGTGCGGCTTCCAATCACCGTTTGAGTGTAATTGGAGGCATCTTAGAATCTGACTGTCGCTCCCAGTTACAAACTTGGTTTGCTAATCGGCGACATAGTAAAACATAAAGGACAGAGGTAAAACTGTCCAGTTAGTGCTACAAAAGTTGGGGGAGAAAATCTACGGTGTTACTAATCAAGAATTCTTTACATTTTGATTTACCGCCATATTCAGCAACCACCGAGATGATGCAATTAGATTTGAGATTTGATACGGACAGACGAAAAATAGCCAATAGTAAAGCAAGTACTAAGTTGGCTGATGCTAATTCGCGAATTTCTCCCTGGCTAAGTTCTCTGAGTTACCTACTGGCAGGAAACGTACTTTTACCTTTGTACTTTAGTCAAATTACGATTGTCGGACAGGAAAATTTACCAAAAAGCGGCCCTGTAATCTTAGCTCCTACCCACAAGGCACGTTGGGATTCGTTACTTTTGCCTTATGCAACAGGACGTTGCGTTACCGGACGAGATTTGCGGTTTATGGTAACTAGTACTGAGTGTCAGGGTTTTCAAGGTTGGTTTGTGCGACGTTTGGGGGGATTTCCCGTAAATTCACAACGCCCTTCCATTACAACTCTTCGCCATACTGTGGAATTACTCAAGCGCGGCGAAATGTTGGTTATTTATCCTGAAGGCGGTATTTTTCGCGACTCAGAAGTTCACCCATTAAAACCTGGAATCGGACGTTTGGCTTTGAGCGCTGAATCGTCTCACCCCGGTTTAGGAGTGAAAATTGTGCCTCTAAGTTTTAATTACAGTCACCCTTATCCAAGCTGGGGTACGGATGTAAGCATTAGTATCGCTCCAGCAATCAAAGTTTCTGATTACGATAGGGGCTGTGTAAAGCAAGATGCGAAACGTCTTACAGATGACTTGGCTTATTCTCTTCAACAACTAAATTATCAACATGATGATTTTGCTAGTAGCGCTTTCGTGTCAGTAGAAAGTTAGTTGTTAGTTGTTAGTTGTTAGTTGCTAGTTGCTAGTAATTAGTTTCGCAGCCGCACCCTAGTCAGTGATAATTGTTAATTGTTAATTGATAAAGCAAGTTCCCAATTCTTTAATTTGCCTAAATCTTGTGGTGCAGTATCAATAATCCATAATTGCCAGTTTCCTTTGGCTGACTGATTGAGTAGATTCTTTAAAACCGGATGGGTTTGCACCGAATAATTGGTAAGTAAGTCTTGACGACGACCTAAAGTACGACTTTGCAACAATACCCGTTGATTGTTGGGAGCAATTAAATAAATTTCTAAATCGCTTAAAAATTCATGTTGGATGTTGACGTTAACTTGAATATCGCCAACATTACCCGAGTCAGATATCAGAATGGAGCTTTTTATGCCTTGTTTATTATTATCGGGAATAGGTAATACAGAATTATTACGTCCTTCTATAACTCTGGTTGCAACTGCGGCATTTGTTTGCAGCTTTTGCGCTGCTTTGACTGCGGATAGCGCATTTACTTTACCGTAACCAAACCATTTTGAATGACCGTTATCGTCGTAACTACCGTAACGCAAACCTAATTGTGGATCTGTGTCCAAATCAACAATTTTATCTGCGGTTTCTTCAAGTATGCGTTTTACTTGTGCAACTGTTAAGTCAGGGTTTACTGACAAAATTAGCGCTGCGACTCCAGCGACTACGGTTGTTGCACTGGAAGTACCGCCAAAATAAGCAGTAAAATCGCCTTTGCTGTAGCCAGCAGATCCTAATTGATCGGTTGTAAACATTCCCCTTCCTGGAAGTGAAGCTGAAATGGCGGGTTGGGAATAAATAAAACCTGTTTGTTCAAACCACATTCGAGGTTGAGCATTATTACTAGGAGCGCATACCGAAATATTGGTACCCCAATTGCTATAGGCTGCTTTTTTATTCAAACTAGTAGATGCAGAAACCGTAATTACATCTGGATGTACCGCAAATCCATTTAGCCACCTTGTCTTACCAGTCACAATATTTTTTACCCAACCGCGTTCGTATACCGTGCCGTGAATCGGACGGTTGGCGTTACCGGCGGCAAATAAAATTACGCAACCCTTACCGTTACGTCCTTTGGTAGCAGCACGAGTAATAGCAGCGCGTTGACGCAAGGAAAGCGGGAAATATACTGCCATTGCTCCCCAACTGCAAGAAATTACACTAGCTCCTTTTTCAATTGCCCAATCAAAAATCGCTTCAATAGATTCATCATCTAAAAATCCACTAGTACGAATAGGCATAAACGCACAATCCGGAGCAATTCCAGAAATTCCCGTACCGTTTTCTTCGGCGATCGCGATTCGGGCACAAGCAGTACCGTGTGGTGGTTGTTTTTGTGATGGTATTGGTAAAAAATCTTTATCTTTTAAATCTAAGGGGGCAACTATTTTTCCACTACCCATAAAATCGGGATGATTTAGATCGTAATATTCATCTACCACAGCAACTGTTACCGAACGAACTCCCCTTGTAATATCCCAAGCTTTTTCTACCGAAATATGAGAACCATAAGCCAATTGATTGCCACCATTATGATTTAAATACCACTGTTGATAATATTGAGGATCGCGAGGTTTATAATATGCTTGTTGATGGATAATAATATTCGGCTCGCTAGCTACAACTTCGGTTAATCCTTGTAACCTGTTAGCAATTTTTATGGGATTTTGTGTAGCTTGTTTACCAACTTTAAATGCAAAAGTATTAGGAAGACCATCAATAGCTTTATAAAGAATCAAGCCAAACTTGGCTGCAATGGCATTAACTCTAGCAGAATCAACCCAAGAAGCAAATTCAATCGTAATTTGGTCGCTTAGATAAACTTTATTTCCAGCATTACCTTTAATTTGGTAAACATGACTGGCAAAAGCAACTGAAGTCGAACTTCGCGCTTGAGACATCGCCATCTCTAAGCTACTGGGCGCAACTTTAAACAATTCTAAACGGGAAGTAGGAATAGTATTGCGCCAACTACCTAAAAAATTCTGAGCTAATTGCTTGACAGAAATATTAGAGCTTTTACGAACTGTAAAGCGGTCGGAAATCTTTTCTAGGATTAATTCTTCACCGCCACGTTGTATAATCATTCCTAAACTACTATCTGGTACTCCGTTTGCGAAATTTTCGCTTGTATTTGCGCTCATATTCATGACAGCGATTTTGGTGACTGTAATGGTTGTGGGAACTCAATCGATTGAATTTTCAGTCTAAATTCACAGACAGTTAGTATGTGGCTTTGCTTTGTTTTCATAGCAAAACAGAGTTAAGATACCCTTGATTTTCATCCTTACTCTTTTTAGTAGTTCCAAGTATTTATCCCCATGAAATTTGCTGCAACCGTTCCTACTATTTGTCTGACAATGCTCACGCTAATAGCAAGTTTTAGCCTGCGATCGCCTGCTCACGCTCAGGTTAAACTACCTAGTGGTAGCACGCAAGTACAACCGATAGATCCAAACGATCCAAATAATCTTCAGCCAACCGGACAAACAACAAGCGTGTTGAGTCTCGAAGGTGGCAAGGGTTTGATGTCCGAGGCTAGTAATGCAGTTGCTTCGCAGAACTATTCTTTAGCTGCCGACAAACTAAAGGAAGCGCGTTTAGTTTTCAATCAGCTATCAAATTTCTACCAGCAACTAAACTCTAGTTTTGCCGGAATTGACAACAGGTTAGCCGATTCCCAGCGCAAAAAAGCTTTATCTACTGCTCAAATGCGAGATGAAGCCACCTATCAGCTGGCATTAGTACATAGAGCGCAAAACAAACCAGAATTAGCCGTACCTCTGTTGGTACAGATTATCAAAAGTCAAAATCCAACCAGAGATTTAGGTAAAAAAGCTTATCAACAATTATTTGAATTAGGTTTTGTTGATTCTCCTTTTGGTAAAGATGCCGGTAGATCCTCTTCTTCCCGCAAATAATAATCGTTTTTGATATCTACAATAAAATTATTGAATGTGCCATCGTTAAATATTTAGCGGTGGTTTTTGAATAAATAGGGAATGGGGAGTAGGGATTAGGGAGTAGGGATTAGGGAGTAGGGAATGGGGAGTAGGGAATGGGGAGTAGGGAATGGGGAGTAGGGAATGGGGAGTAGGGAATG